>CAZUYG010000342.1:0-4628 GCA_964624265.1 uncultured Candidatus Odyssella sp. | reverse complement strand
CCTGCAGGATGCGGCGCCGGTGTTCCGCTCGGAGCGCATGGGCGCGTGGGTGGTGACGCGCCATGCCGACGTGCGCGCGGGGTTCCGCGATCCGCGGCTGTCGTCGGACCGCATCCGGCCGTTCGTGGCGCAGCTCCAGCCGGCGCTGAAGGAACTCGTGCTGCCGCTCGGCGAGAATCTCGCGCTCTGGGCGGTGTTCAACGATCCGCCGCAGCACACGCGCCTGCGCGCCTTGATGGGCAAGGCGTTCACGAGCCGCGCGGTGGAAAGCCTGCGCCCGCGCGTCGCGGGCATCGTCGACGAGCTGCTCGACGCGATGGAGGCCAAGGGCGGGGAGCTCGATTTCCATCGCGACTTCGCCTATCCGCTGCCGGCCACCGTGATCGCCGACATGCTTGGCGTACCGCGCGCCGACGTCGACAAGCTCAAGAAATGGTCCGACGATCTCGCGCAGTTCGTGCTCACCTCGCGCGCCAATCCCGAGAAATACCGCCGCGCCGCCGCCGGCATGGCGGAGATGACGGACTATTTCGACCATTTCATCCGCCGCCGCGCGGACGAGGGCGGCGGCAGCGACGTGACCACGGCGCTGCTGGCGGCGCGCGAGCGCGACGACCGGCTCGCGCACGAGGAGATCGTGGCCACGGCCTTGCTGCTGCTGTTCGCCGGCCACGAGACGACGACGCAGCTGCTCGCGAACGGCCTCTACTGGCTGCTGCGCAACCCCGATGCGCTTGCGGGGATACGTGCGCAACTCGACGACGCTCGCTACGTCGAGAACGCGGTCGAGGAGATGCTGCGTTTCGACGGTCCGTCGCTGTCGATGGTGCGCGTCGCGGCCGAAAGTTTCGAATGGCACGGCCAGCGCATCGCGAAGGGCGACCGCTTCTTTCTGTTCCAGAGCGCGGCCAACCGCGATCCGCGCGTCTTCGCCGATCCCGACCGCCTCGATCTCGCGCGCGTCAATGCCGGCGAGCATCTGACCTTCGGCTACGGCATCCATTTCTGCATCGGCGCGCCGCTCGCGCGGCTCGAAGCGCAAGTCGCGTTCCCGCGCGTGCTGCGCCGCTTCCCGAATCTCGCGCTCGCCGACGCGAATCCGCCCTGGTCTGATTCGATCCTGACGCGCGGCATGCTGGAGATGCGCGTCCGCGTTTGAAACGGCGCTTCCCGTAACCGGCGCGTGGTTTGACCTGCGTCAACGTGAGATTAAGCCGGCGCGGCTATATGCGATGCTCACGCCTGCCTTCGAAGGACGACGTCCCATGATTCGCGCCATCGGTCCGGCACTTCTTCTCGCTTTCCTCGGCGCGGCGTGCATGCCCGACCAGCCGCCACCGTCGCCGGCCGCGCGCGCCGAAAGCGCCGCGAAGGGCCTCACGATCGCCGAGAAATGGTGCGCCGAGTGCCACCGCGTGAAGGCGGAGCAGCGCGCGGTCGCGCGGCCGAACATGCACGCGCCGGCCTTCGCCGACATCGTCGCGCGGCCCGAGGTGAACAGCGGCTATCTCGCGCGCTTCATGGAAGTCCAGCACCTGCCGATGACGACGTTCCGTCTCTATTCCGACGAGAAGGCCGACGTCGTGGCGTACATGCTGAGCCTGAAGGGCCAGCGCTGAAACCGCGGACGCCGCGCGCATCGCCGGCGCGCGGCCCCGGTCCGGACTACCGCGCCAGGTAGTTCTTGTGGAACACGGCGCCGTCCGCGCGCCGGGCTTCGAAATAGTAGGTCTTCTCGGTCTCGCGCGTGCCGAGCGTCGTGCGCGCGTCGATCTTGCGCTCGCCGGCCTTGCCGCGCTCCGAATTCTCGATGAAAGCGAGCACTTCTTCGGCCTTCGGCGGCGTGCCGTCCTTGCCGTTCTTGTCGGCCACCGCTTCGGTCGCCGCGGCGTTCAGAAGCTTCGGCCACAGCTTCCGGAAGAGGCCGTGCGACGGGTAGAGGTCGGCGCTGTTCACGGCGCCGTTGATCGCGAAGGCGAGGCCGATCGCGTCGGGCGTCTTGTCGATGGCCGGCGCCAGCGCCTTCACGTATTCGGCCACCGAGGCGCGCACCTGCTTGTTCTCGAGCGAAAGCTGCAGGCTCGAGCGCGATTCGCGCGATTCCACCGGGGCGCCTACCGTGCCAGCCAGTTTCCGCTGCGTCTCGGCCACGTCCTGCCACACCTGGCTTTGGCGGCGGCTGACATCGCTATAGTGGCGCGGATCGCCGGACCGGGCGATGCGGTCGATCGGCACCGCGTGTTCCGGCGCCGGCGCTTTCATGGCGATCTTCGCCTTGCGCGATGGCACGGCGGCATCGGAACTCGAGAAGCGCGTGGCTTCTTCTGTGCCGCGCGCCTGCCAGCGGCCCTGCTCGACGCAATAGGCGCCGATCGGCACCGGCCCCGAATTCTTCGGCAGCAGCAGGCTCACGGTCAGCACGCGGTCCTGCTTGCCGCCCTTCACGATCTCGCCGGCCTGGATGAACACCTCGTCGCTGCCGCGGTTCTCGACGATCAGGCGGTTCACGTCGCCGGTTTCGTGCACCAGCACCTGGTTCTTGGCGAGCGCTTCCTGCAGCGTGAGCGGCACCGGTCCCGGCGCCGATGGTCCGTGCGCAAAATAGAGCGCGAGATTGGCGTGTACATGAGGCCCGCTGATGCGCGGCGCCTGCGTGGCGGCGGCCAGGCCCGGCCAGCCCAGGATTGGCGCCGCCGAGCCGAGCGCGGCGGCGGTGGTCAGAAATTCGCGGCGTTGCATGGTTCGCTCCCGTTCCCTCGGAATTATGAAAAGCGATGGCCTGCCTCAGCGCAGGCGAACCCCGGTAGCGCCGCAATGCGGCGCGCGTTCGCGCGCTACGGGGCTTTTCGGCGGGCGAATTGCGGCGTTGTGACGGCCGGCACTGCGCGCTACCGCCGCCGCGGCTACGATCCGCGCCGTAACAGCCGCTGCACAGGAGCGCCGGTCATGAAATCGCCGACCGCCGAGCCGCAGGCGCAGAAACGCGCGCACGGCACCGATATCGGCACCTGGCTGACGGTCGCGTTTGCGATCCTGGCGCTGATCAAGATCGGGATCTTCGCCGGCCGCCACCTGTAGGCGGCGGGCGGCCGCTTACATCAAACCCAGCGTCCGCAGCGAGGCGTGGCCCCGGCGACCGATCACGATGTGGTCGTGCACGACGAGGCCGAGCGCGGCCGCCGCCTTCTGCACGTCTTTCGTCATCTCGATGTCCGCGCGCGAGGGCGTGGGATCGCCGCTCGGGTGGTTGTGCACGAGGATCAGCGCGCTGGCGCCCAATTCGAGCGCGCGCTTCACCACCTCGCGCGGATAGACCGGCGCGTGATCGATCGTGCCGCGCTGCTGCACCTCGTCGCGCAGCAGGATGTTCTTCTTGTCGAGAAACAGGATGCGGAACTGCTCGGTGCGCTCATGCGCCATCGCCGCGCGCACATAGGCGATCACCTGCTTCCAGCTCGAAAGCACCGGCTGCTGCTGGACCTCCTCGCGCAGCATGCGGGCGACGACCGCGTGCGTGGCCTTGATCTGGACCGCGCTGACCTCGCCCATGCCGGCGACCGCGCGCAGCTCTTCCGGCGCCGCGCCCAAAACGCCGCCGAGGCTGCCGAATCGCGCGAGCAGCGCCTTGGCGATCGGCTTGGTGTCGCGCCGCGTCTGCGCCGCCTGAAGGATGAGCTCGAGCAACTCGTAATCCTCGAGCGGCTCCGTTCCGCCGCGCAGCAGGCGCTGGCGCAGCCGCTCGCGGTGGCCGTGGTAATGCGGCTTCGGCGGCGGCGCGGCGTCGTCTTCGCCGTCATGGGCAAGCCGGGTCGCATTAGGATCCTTCATCGATCGCGCTCGCCCCGATCCGCCTCGGCGCCTGCCCGGCCGCGGATCGTCCGCCTATTTCACGCCGAGCCGCGCGAGACCGTCGCGGGCTTGTTTGAAGTCCGGCTTGAGCCGCAACACCGCGCGGTAGTCGGCGATGGCGGCCTCGTGGCGCGCCAGCTTCTCCTGCGCCGCCGCTCGGTAATAGAAGGCGATATAGTCCTTGGCGTCCAGCCGCAATGCCGCGTTGCAGTCTTCGATCGCGCTTTGGTATCGGCGCAGATCGATATTAACACCGGCCCGGTTCGCGTATGCCCCGGCCAAGTGCCTGGCCGGATATCCCGAACCCGGCGCCAGCCGGATCGCTTCATTCAAGTCCTGAAGGGCGAGGTCGAGCTTGTCGAGCTGGTAGTAGGCGGTGCCGCGTCCGCCATAAGCCGGAACGAGTTCGATCGGCCGCAGCTGACGCGAATTGATCGCCCTCGTGAACGCGGTTATGGCGCCGTTCCAATCGCTACGGCCAAGCGCGGCAACGCCCGCTTTGACGTCGTCGCTCGGGCCCGCCTTGGCTTCCGCCCCCGCCAAGCCAAGCATGAAGATGACGGCAAGCAGCAATCGAATCAGCATCGGATCCCCCTTCACCCGGTTGTTGCGCAGCGCCTCCGGTCGATTGCCGTCACATCCAACTGGGGCCTGCGTCAGCGCGTCTACGCGTAGAAGTTTAGCATAGCACGCCGGTGGGGCCGAGTCCGCTCGGGCCGCAAATCTCGCGTCCGCGCATCTGGGCTGGCATCGGGCGATAACTCAGAGTTGAATCTCCG
>CAZUYG010000341.1:0-4634 GCA_964624265.1 uncultured Candidatus Odyssella sp. | reverse complement strand
TTCGATGAGCAGGCCGTTTTTTCGAGCCGACCATGTCGGCAGTCTTCTGCGCCCGAAGGCGCTGCTCGAGGCGCGGGCGAAATTCGCCAAGGGCGAGATCGCGCGCGAGCAGTTGCGCGCGGCAGAGGACGCGGCGATCCGCGAGGCCGTGCGCCGGCAGGAGGAGGCCGGGCTGCCGGTCGTCACCGACGGCGAGTTCCGCCGCGCCGTGTGGTGGGGCGACTTCATCTTCAAGATCAAAGGCACGGCGATGGGCGGCCCGGACGAGAGCGCCGCGTTCAAAGCCGCGGGCGGCGCCGATCCCGGCTACGCGCCGAAGATCGTGCTGACGAACGCGAAGCTCGCGCGCGCCGAGCCGATCATGGAGTACGACTACAAGACCATCGCCGGCGCCGCGCACGTGCTGCCGAAGGTGACGATCCCCTCGCCCAGCCGCATCCATTTTCACGGCGGACGCGAGGCGGTGGACCGCAAGGCCTATCCCGATCTCGACGCGTTCTGGGCCGACATCGTGGCGATCTACCGCGCGGAAATCGCGGCGCTCGAGGCGCTGGGCTGCCGCTACATCCAGATCGACGATCCGGTGATGAGCTATTTCCTGCAGGAGCCGATGCGCGAGAAGCTGCGCGCGCGCGGCGAGGACCCGGACGCGACGCTGGCGCGCTACGTGCGCGTGGTCAACGAGATGATCGCCTTGCGCCGGCCCGACACGACGGCCGCGATCCATATCTGCCGCGGCAATGCCCGCAATGCGTGGGCGGCCGCCGGCGGCTATGCGCCGATCGCCGAGATCATCTTCCCGCATCTCGCCGTGGATTCGTATCTGCTCGAATACGACGACGATCGCTCGGGCGATTTCGTGCCGCTGACGCTCATTCCGCGCGACAAGAAGGTCGTCCTCGGCCTGGTGACGACGAAGCACGGCACGCTCGAGAATGCCGACGTGCTGAAGCGCCGCCTCGACGACGCCGCGCGCCATTTCCCGCTTGCCAATTGCGCGGTGAGCCCGCAATGCGGTTTCGCCAGCACCGTCGAGGGCAACGACATCGAGATGCAGGGCCAATGGGCCAAGCTGCGCCTCGTCGTGGACCTTGCCCGCGCGGTCTGGGGCACCGCCTGACGCGGGACCGGACGCCATGGCCGATACAGCCGACATCGTCGTCATCGGGGCGGGCATCGTCGGCATGTCCATCGCGCTGCAGCTGGCGCGGCGGACGCGCGCGCGCATCCTCGTCGTGGACAAGGGCCGGGGACCGGGCGAAGGCTCGACCGGGGCCTCCTCAGCGGTCTGCCGCCATCGCTACACCCGCACGGAAACGGCGACCCTGGCCCGGGACGGCATCTTCGCCTACCGGCATTGGCCGGAATTTCTCGAGCTGCGCGATCCCGTCGCGCGATTTCACCATCACGGCGTGGTGTGGCTCGGCGACGGGCACCCGGATTGGGCCGACCGGGAAGCGCAACGGATGCAGTCGCTCGGCATCCGCGCCACCGTGCTCGACGACCATGCTTTGAAGGCGCGGTTTCCCGCGCTCAGCGCCTGCATCGAACCGCCCGACGTCGCTTCGGCCGAAGCGCACGATTGCCGCGGCGGCGGCCGTCATCTGTTCGAGCTCGACGGCGGCTACGTCGATCCGGTCGACGCGCTCCAGGATCTGATCGCGGCCGCGCGCGCGCGGGGCGTCGAGGTCCGCTTCCGCGCCAAGGTCGCGGGCATCTCGGTGGCGCACGGCGCCGCCCAGGGCGTCGTTCTCGCCGATGGAACGCGGCTTGCCTGCGCCCATCTCGTCAACGCGGCGGGCCCGTGGTGCAACGCCGTGTTCGCGCTGGCCGGGCTTCCCTGCCCGTGGCCGCTGCAGCCGACGCGCATCCAGATGGCCGTCGTCGATCGCCCGGACGACACGCCCGGCGACATTCCGGTTTGCGCCGATCCGGGCGGCGGCATCTATTTCCGGACGCAGAACCGCGGCCAGCAGCTCATCGTCGGCTCGGTGCGGGAAGAGGACGAGCAAGAACCCGTCGCCGATCCCGACGATTTCCCCGCCTACGCCGACGACGATTTCGTGCGGACCAAGCTCTATCTGCTCCAGCACCGCATTCCGAGCCGGGCCCGGCAAAGCGGCGTGCGCGGCTATAGCGGCCTCTACACGATGAACCGGAGCGACGTTCATCCGGTCGTCGGCGCGACGCCGCTCAAGGGGTTTTACGTCGCCAACGGCTTCAGCGGCCACGGCTTCAAGCTCGCGCCGGCGATCGGCTCGCTCATCGCGCAGGAAATCACCGGCCAGACGATCGGCTTCGATACCAGCGTCGACCGCCGGTTCCTGGCGTTCGACCGTGCGCCGATCGCGCTTCCTTCGAAGAACGTCCTCGCGTGAGGCCGTCCGCGGCGCCTTACGGACCCGAATAGGCGCCGGCGAACTGCCCGGTGCCCTCGGGCGCCTTCGGCGTGTAGGACGGCGTCGAGTCGGGATAGGCCTCCTGCAAGCGCGGATAGACTTCGCGCGCGAAGGTCTTGATGCCCACCACGGTTTCCTTGTGCTCGAGGAATCCGGCCTGGCCCATGATCAGCAGGTGGCCGAAGCCGCCGACGTAATCGTAGACCTTCTTGAACTGCGCCGCGACCTGATCGGGCGTGCCGGCGAACATGAGCCCGGTCTCGATCGCGCCCTCCACGCTCGCGTTCTTCTTGAAGCCCGAGAGCGGGTGCTCGGCGCCGCGCATCATCGCGAGATTGGCCGCGACCGGCACGTAGCCCGGCGGATTGGCGATGTGGGGCGGCACCTTGTTGGAGGTGACGTACCACAGCAGCTTCTCGGCGCCGGCATAGGCTTCCTGCTGCGTCGGCGCGGTGTAGACCAGCGCCGCATAGGCGAGCCGGTCGATCGGCACCGGGCCCTTGCGCCCGGCCTTCTGCCAGCCGCGGCGATAGCCGTCGAATACCTGGCGCGTTCCCTCGAAGCCGGTGAGGAACGTGGCCTGCACGTAGCCGCGCTCGCCGACGGCGGCGGCGCCGGAGGGGCTCGTCGTGCTGATCCAGACCGGCGGATGCGGCTGCTGATACGGGCGCGGCCAGATGTTCACCGCCCGCTGATGGAAGAAGCGGCCTTCCCACGAGAACGGCCCGTCATGCGTCGTCCACGCCTTGACGATGAGATCGAGCGCTTCCCAGTGGCGCTCGTTCATGCGCACCGGATTACTGTTGGCGGGCAGGATCTCGTAGGGCACGCCGCGCACGACGCCGGCCTCGAGCCGCCCTTTCGAGATCACGTCGATCATCGCCATCTCCTCGGCGATGCGGACGGGCTGGCGGCGGTTCGAGATCGGGTTGCCGAGGATCAGCAGCCGCGCCTTCTTCGAAAGCCGGGCGAGAATGGCGAGCACCAGAGGCGCCGCGGGATCGACGCAGGTTGCCGTCTGGTGATGCTCGTTCAGCATGATGTCGAGGCCCACGTCCTCGGCGATCAGCCATTCGTCGATGTAGCGGTCGTAAAGCTCCGCGCCCTTGGCCGGATCGTAGTGCTTGTTCGGCAGCGTGACCCGGATCGAGGGATAGGTTTCGGCCGGCGGCAGATAGGGGTAGGCGTTTTCGCTGAAGTGCCAGGCTCTCATCGCTCTCTCCCTCAACCGTCGAGGAACGGAAGGACGGTGGCGGCGAAGGCCGCCGGCTGCTCGAGCTGCGGCGCATGGCCGGCCTCGGCGATCGTGGCCGTGCGCGCGCCCGGAACGAGCTTGGCGTAGGCCTCGACATAGGCGGCGGACATCAGCCCGTCGCTGACGCCGCGCACGAACAGCGTCGGCGCCTTCACGCGGTGCAGACGGTGCTTGAGCTTCGGATTGTGCATCCACGGCTCCCAGGTGAGCAGCGCCGTGGTTTCGCGGTTGCGCAGCATGATCGAGAGCTGCTCGTCGGTGAGCTTCGCCGGATCCATCGCCATTTTCGCGGGGTCGTGGAACACGAGCTTGTTCACGTCTTCCTGCGGCAGCGCCCAGATGTCGGGAATATCGAGCTTGTCCGCCGGCCCCACCTTCACCCCGGCGGGCGCTACGAGCACGATTTTCGTGAAGCGCTCGGGCGCCATCGTCGCCATCTCGGCCGCGATCCAGCCGCCCAGCGAACAGCCGACGATCTGGGTTTGCGCGATGCCAAGCTGATCGAGCAGCTCGAGATAGAGAACCGCGATGTCGTCGGGCCGGTCGAGCCAGAGCGGGAGGCCGGACTTGCCGAACCCCGGATGCGAGGGAACGATGAGGCGCCGGCGCTCGGCGAACGGCTTCACGAATGGATGCACGGGGGCGAAGCCGTTGGCGCCGTGCAGCCAGAGCAGCGGCGCGCCGCTGCCGGCCTCGAACACCTCGACGTCGATTCCCGCGAGCTTGGAAACGCTCGTTTTCAATCGTTCCTCCCCTGGCGCGCTTTGCGGCGCCGCGCAGACGCTAACAAGAGAGCGGCGCGGGCCAAAGAGGATTCGCGCAGGGCGGGAATGCGCGCGGCGGAGGCATTGGCCGGGGCGTGCAAACGATGTGCCGCCAGCGCAAGAAAACGCGGCGGCCCCCGCTACTTGCGCGGCGCCGTGGGCTCTTCGTCGTCGTCGAACAGGATGCGCTGCGCGGCGCCGTCGGGATCGTCGAAC
>CAZUYG010000340.1:0-4636 GCA_964624265.1 uncultured Candidatus Odyssella sp. | reverse complement strand
TTCCGCCATCGCCTTGAGCCGCGCTTTCAGGATTTTCCCCGTCGGAGCGGCAGGGAGCTGATCCAGCACGACGATGCGCGCCGGCTGCTTGTAGGGGGCAAGGCGCGGCTTCAGGAACTGCGCGAGTTCGGCTTCGCTCACCTGCGCGCCCGGCGCCGGCTGCACGAAGGCGATCACCTCTTCGTTGCCGGCGCGGCGGCGGCCGACGACGGCGGCGAGCGTGACGGCCGGATGCGCCGTGAGCACGGCTTCGACTTCGGCGGGATAAACGTTGAAACCCGAGACGATGATGAGATCGCGGAGGCGGTCGACGATCGCCAGCGCGCCGTCGGGGGCGACCGAGCCCAAATCGCCGGTCTTGTACCAGCCGTCCGGCGTCAGCACGTCGCGCGTCGCGGCCTCGTTCTTGTAGTAGCCGAGCATGCAGTTCGGGCCGCGCAGCCAGATCTCGCCCGCCTCGCCCTTAGGCCGGTCGCGGCCGTTTTCGTCGACGATGCGCACCTCGATGCCGGGCAGCACCGGACCGGCGGAGATATCGCGGCCCGTGTTCTGCGGCAGGCTGCGCGAGACGGTGGAGGCGAATTCCGTCATGCCCCAGCCGTTCACGAGCCGCAGGCCGAGCGCCTGCTCCACGGCCTCTTTCAACTCGGGCTCGATCGGCGCGCCGCCGACCGTGGCCATGCGCAGCGCGGGTGCCTTCAATTTGCGGCCGCTCGTGCGCGCGTATTCGAGCAGCTTCGCATACATCTGCGGCACGCCCTGGAAGATCGTGACGCCGCGCTCCAGCGCATCGGCGAGGTGCTCGGCGGAGAAGCGCGGCACGAACATGATATGCGCGCCGCCATAAAGCCCGCGCAGCCAGGTGGACGTGAAGCCGAAGATGTGCGCGATCGGCAGCGTGCAATAGACGAGGTCTTCCGTCGTCGGCCGCCGCTGCGCGCCGGGGCTGGAGGCGACGTAAAGGCAGGCGCGATGGCTCAGCATCACGCCCTTGGGCATGCCGGTGGTGCCCGAGGTGTAGATCAGTGCCGCCACGTCGCGCGCCGGATCGCCGCTGACCGGCTCGGGCTTCGCGTCGCGCGCCGGGCTCACCGCAAGCGCGCCCGGCGCGGCGCCCGGTAGATCGCACGCCGTTGCGCCGAAGCGCTTTGCATGATCGCGCGCTTCGGCCGAGAGGCCGGTGGTGAAGAAGACGCGCCGCGACTCGGCGTGGCCGGCGATCGCATCGATTTCGCGCGCGGAGAGCCGCGCGTTCACCAGCATCGGCCAGGCGCCGCGCGCGCTCGCCGCGAAGAACGCGATGCCGGCGGCGATGCAGTTCTCGTTGACGATCATCACGCGGTCGCCGGCGCCGATGCCCAGCGCTGCAAGGCGCTCGGCCGACGCCGCAACCGCCGCGGCGAAGTCACCGTAGGTGATCGAAGCGCCGCCGGGCTCCGACATCGCGGTCTGCGCCGGCCAGCGCGCGGCACCGCGGCTGGCGAGATCGGCGAGCCGCGGCGGCAACTCGGCGAGGACGTCCGACAGGGTTTGAAGCGGCGGCGCCGTCAGCGATGCGGCGGCGCCGGACATGCGTGCGGTCTCCGGCGGCTCAGCCGCGGCCGCGGCCGACCAGCCACCACGCGCCCGGCAATACCGCGACGGCCAGCGCGATCTTCAGGAAGATGCCGGGGATGAACGGCACCAGGCCCGCGCCGATCGCCTTCTCCATGCCGATCACGGCGCCGAGCCAGAGCACGCCGGGCACGAAGATGAACACTTTGCCGATCAGCATCGCGATCGCGGTGCGGACGACGCCGCGATCCCAGCCGCGCTCGGCGAGCCAGCCGACGACGCCGGCGGCGAGAACGAAGCCGACGATGTAGCCGCCGGTCGGCCCGACAAGATGCTGCGCTCCACCTTTCATGCCGGCAAAGACCGGCAGGCCAAGCGCGCCCTCGGCCATGTAGAGCAGCAGCGTCGCCGCGCCGAGCCGCGCGCCGTAGGCCGCGCCGATCACCAGCACCGCAAACGATTGCATCGTCATCGGCACCGGCACCATCGGCACCTGGAACTGCGCCGAGACGGCCACCAGCAGGCTGCCGACCAGCGCCAGCAGGCCCGCGCGCATCGCGTTGAACCCGGCCTCGGAGCCGGCGGGCCACATCGTGGCGGCGAGCGTCTTGGTGCGGGCGCGATGCGGCTTCATGGGGCGGTCCCTCTGTGAGATCGTCTGCGGCTCTGTTCTAGCCGGGTGGATCGAAGCGAACAACAGCCAGCTCAAGGATGCGGCAGCGGATAGCCATGGCGCTTGCTCAGCACGTCGAGGATGCGGTCCTTGTCAGCCACGAAGCGGATGCCGTTGTGCGCGCCGTCGGCGAGATGGTCCGGCGCGTCGTCCGCCAGCACCAGCAAAGGCAGGTTCTGGTTCGCCTCGCCGACCAGGGCCACGACCTCGCGGCGCGGGCGCGGAAACGGAACACGGTCGATCTCGAGCCGCACGCCGAGGTGCGGAAACGACGCCAAAACGCCTTCCATCAGCGCGCAATGCCAACAGTAGAAGTGCTTGCCGGGATAGGCCGGATCCTCGAACCCCGGCCGCAGCAGAAACAGCCTGTCGTGCTCCAGTCGCATTCCCTCTCGTCTCCCCGGCGATCAGGCGCCGGGTATAGCCGCTTCCTCGCTTCGGCCAAAGAGAAGCATGGCGCCGATGCCCTATGCCGCCTTGTATCGCCTCCAATTCCCATTAGTTTCCGGAGCAGAGTAAGGATCGAAACCGCAATGACCGACCTGCCCCCCGCCCCGCCCGAAGGCAAGAAAACGCGCGAGAGCGATCCGGCGAAGTTCCGCCACGCGACGTATTACATCAACTTCGACCATCCGGCCGTCGCCGATTTCGCGGCCGACCGCACGCGCGGCGCCAAGACCGACATCGACAAGGCCGTGCGGCTGTTCTACGCGGTGCGCGACGAGATCCGCTACGATCCCTATTCGCTGCGCTTCGGCTCGGAATTCTACCGCGCGAGCTACACGCTCGAGCAGAAGATCGGCTGGTGCGTGCCCAAGGGCGTGCTGATGACGGCGGTGTGCCGCGCGGCCGGCCTCTCGGCCCGGCCTGGCTACGCCGACGTTCGCAACCACCTCACTTCGCCGCGGCTCATGGACCTCATGGGCACGGACATCTTCTCCTATCACGGATACGTCGAGATCTGGCTCGGCGGCCGCTGGGTGAAGGCGACGCCGGTGTTCGACAAGGCGCTGTGCGAGCGCTTCCGGGTCGTCGCGCAGGAATTCGACGGCGGCAAGGATTCGCTGTTCCAGCAATTCGACGCCGACGGCCGCCGCCACATGGAATACGTGAAGGACCACGGCCCCTACGACGATCTCCCGCTCAAGGAGATCATGGACGATTTCGCCTGGCGTTATCCGAAATACACGGAGCGCCAGCGCGAAGGGCAGCTCAAAGGCGATTTCGCGGCCGAGGCGAAGCCGGTCTGACAGCCCTCAACGCCGGACTGTTCCGGCAAGGTGAATTGAACAGGAGCCGGGGAGCCGGGGAGATAAAGAGGGCTGCGCGCTTCGCGCGCAAGAATCATTCTCCCCGGCTCCCCGCCTCCTGTTCATTTTCCTTCACTTCCGCTTCGCCCCCTCGGCGAACGGCAGCAATTCGCGGTAGGCTTTCTCGTGGACCGGCGTCGGAATGCCGAGTTCCTTGCCGAAGCGCACGACGGCGCCGGCGAGGTATTCGAGCTCCAGCGGACGGCCGGCCTCGAGATCTTCCAGCATCGAGGGCTTCGCGTCGGGCGGGAACGACCGCGTGGTCGCCATCGTCGCCGCCACCAGGTCGGGCGGCAACGCGATCTTCCTGGCGCGCGCGATCGCGGCAACCTCGCCGGTCGCGTCCTCGAATTGGCGCAGCAACGCCGGCTCGCCGAGCACCGCGCCGACCGGCTTGCGCGCCATGCACGCGACCGCCGCGAACGGCGCCAGCATCGCGAATTTGCGCCAGAGATCGGCGTCGATATCCGGCGAGACCGCGCATTCGATGCGCGGCGGGTTGTGGAGCGCCGCCGCCACGCGCTGCACGTCGTTGCCGCTCGGGCCCGAAGCGGCGGCGATGCGCAGCCGGCAGAACGGCGATTTCATCAGGATCGTCGCAGGGCCGACCAGGAACGAGCTGATGTAGATCGTCGCCTTCAGCACTTTCGCCTGGGGCAGCGCCCGCGCCAGGATCGGCTGGGCCTCGACGCCGTTCTGGACCGGAATCACGATCGCGCCGCGCCCCACCATCGGCACGGCTTTGCGCGCGACCGACTCGAGGTCATAGAGCTTGGTCGTGAAGATCACCGCCTCGGCGCCGCCGAGCGAGGCGGGATCGTCGCTCGCGTTGAGCGGGCCGGTTTCGATCGGGCCGCCGGGGCTGGTCAGGCGAATGCCGCGCTCGCGCAGCGCCGCGAGATTGGCGCCGCGCGCCAGCAGCGCCACCTCGTGCCCCGCCTGGGTGAGGCAGGCCGCGAAATAGCCGCCCACGCCGCCGATGCCGACAATGCCGATTTTCACGCGTTCCTCCCGATCGATCTGTGTCCGAGCACGATTGTGCGGCGCCCTGCCCTCTGGCGCAATTTCCGACGGCGCACGAGGGTCATACCGCACCCCG
>CAZUYG010000339.1:0-4645 GCA_964624265.1 uncultured Candidatus Odyssella sp. | reverse complement strand
TCGGGCTTGATGTCGAGCTTCGCGAAATCGGCGAGCCAGCGGTCGGGCGCGATCGCCGGCCAATCGGAGCCGAACAGCACCTTTTCGCGCAGCAGCGTGTTGGCATAGCGCACGAGGATCGGCGGGAAGTAGCGCGGCGACCAGCCCGAGAGATCGATGTAGACGTTGGGCTTGTGCGTGGCGACCGACAGCGCCTCCTCCTGCCAGGGGAACGAGGGATGCGCGAGCACGATCTTCATGTCGGGGAAATCGGCCGCCACGTCGTCGATGAACATCGGGTTCGAATATTTGAGCCGCATGCCGTTGCCGCCGCGCATGCCGGCGCCGACGCCCGTCTGCCCGGTGTGGAACAGCGCGGGCACGCCGGCCTCCTGGATCGCCTCGTAGAGCACGTAGGCGGAGCGGTCGTTCGGATAGAAGCCCTGCATCGTCGGGTGGAACTTGAAGCCCCGGATGCCGAAATGCTGCACGAGCCGCCGCGCTTCGCGCGCGCCCGCCTTGCCCTTGGCCGGATCGATGCTGCCGAACGGGATCAGCACGTCGGCATGCTGCGCGGCGAGCTCGGCCATCTCCTCGTTGTCGTAGCGCCGGAAGCCGGTTTCGCGCTCGCAATCGACCGCGAAGATCACGGCGCCGATGTTGCGCTCGCGGAAATGCGCCGCCGTTTCCGGGATCGTCGGCGGATGCTTGAACGGCATCTTGAAATACCGCGTCATGCCGGCCTGGAACTCGTCGTAGCCGTCGTCGGCATGCGTGCCGCACGGTTCCTCGGCATGTGTGTGAATGTCGATGGCCACGAACTTGTCGGCGGCGAACATTGGATGCTCCCTCTCACGGAAGGCGTTCTAACCCGAAGGCGCCGGAATTGCAGCGCATGAAGCGCCGCAGAGCGGGCGGGCTTGCCGCGCCGCTGCGTTCGTTCTAGCACCGCGAGGAACGGGAGGGATTGCGATGAAAGCGATGGAACTGCGCGACTGGACCGTGGACAGCATCGTGCTGGCCGAGCGGGCGAAGCCGGCGCCGGGTCCGGGGCAGGTGCTGATCCGCATGCAGGCCGCGTCGCTGAATTTCCGCGACACGGTGATGGCCAAGCGCGGCTATGGGCGGCGCAGCGGGAACCTGCCGTTGGTGCTCGTCTCCGACGGCGCCGGAACCGTGGAGGCGGTCGGGCCCGGGGTCACGCGCGCGAAGCCGGGCGATCTCGTCTGCCCCGCATTCAGCCAGACCTGGCGCTCGGGCACGTTCAACGAGGAGGCGTGGCTCGGCACGCTGGGCGGCCCGCTCGACGGCACGATGCAGGAATACATGTGCCTTTCCCAAGAGGGCGTGGTGAAGGCGCCCGCGCACATGAGCGCGGCCGAGGCCGCGACCCTGCCTTGCGCCGCGCTGACCGCGTGGAACGCCGTGGTGGAGCAGGGCCGCGTGCAGGCCGGCGACCGCGTGCTGATCCAGGGCACCGGCGGCGTTTCGCTGTTCGCGCTGATCTTCGCGAAGATGCACGGCGCCGAGACGATCCTGATCTCGTCCTCCGACGAGAAGCTGGCGCGCGCCAAGCCGCTCGGCGCCGATCACCTGATCAACTACAAGACCACGCCCGACTGGAGCAAAGCGGCGCGCGAGATTTCCGGTGGGCGCGGGCTCGACCATGTCGTCGAGGTGGGCGGCGCCGGCACGCTCGAGCGCTCGATCCGCGCGGTGCGGCCCTCGGGCGTCATTAGCCTCATCGGCGTTCTGGCCGGCGGCGCGGGCGAGGTGAATCTCGGCCCCGTCGTCACGCAGAACATCCGCCTCCAGGGCATCACGGTGGGCTCGCGCGATCTGTTCGAGGCGATGAACCGCGCGCTGGCGCTGCGCAAGGTGAAGCCGCCGCTCGACGAGCATCGCTTCGCGTTCGACGGCTTGAAGGATGCGCTGAAAGCGTTTCCCGAGGGCAAGCATTTCGGCAAGGTGGTGTGCGAATTCTGAACGGCAAATCGGCCGCCGGACACACGCCCATGCCCGATCGCCCGAATTCTTCCGGCCCGGACGCGCGCCAGGCCTATCGCGCTTTCGAGCACGAAGGCTGGCAGACGGCGGCGGCGCGCTACGAGGGCGCGTTCGCGGGCGCGACGCTTCCCTACGTTTCGCGTTTGCTCGACGCCGTCGGCGCGGCGCCCGGCATGGCGTTGCTCGACCTCGCCTGCGGAACCGGCGTTTGCGCGCACGAAGCCGCGGCGCGCGGCATCGCGGCCGCCGGCGCCGATTTCTCGCCGGCGATGATCGACATCGCGCGGCGGCGCAATCCCGGCCTCGACTTTCGCGTCGCCGATGCCGAATCGCTTCCGTTCGGCGATCGGACGTTCGACGCCGTCGTCGTCAATTTCGGCGCCCACCATTTTCCCGATCCGGCGGCGGCGCTGCGCGAGGCGCGGCGCGTCACCCGCCCCGGCGGCCGCATTGCCTTCACCGTCTGGGCCAAGGGCGTCAACGAGGCGTTCGCCATCGTGTTCGCCGCCGTGCGCGCCCATGGCGAGGCGGCCGGAAACTATCCGGCGCCGCCCGGCGGCGACCTGGTTTCGGAGCAGGACTGCATCGGCTTGCTGGCGCGCGCCGGCTTCGCGCCGGACCGGGCGGATGCGCGGTGCGTCGATGCGGTCTGGCCGCTCGACCGGCCCGAAGACCTGATCGACCGCTTCGCCGCCGGCACCGTGCGCACGGCCAGGCTGCTCGCCGCGCAATCCCCCGCCCGCCGCGCCGCGATTCGCGCCGCCGCGGCCACGGCCGTGGCGCGATTTCGCAATGGCGCGACGTTCGACGTGCCGACGGCGGCGATTCTCGCGACGGGGACGGTGGGCGGCGGCGAGCGCTGATCCGCGGCGCCGGCCGCGCAATTGCCTCGGTGGCGATCCCGGCGCGCGCGCTGTATAGTCGGCGCGGTTTCGATGCGAGCGGGTGCGGATGGACGGCTACATCGCCTTGGTGTTGCGCCAGCCCGGCGGCGGCTACCGGGCCGTGTTTCCCGACGTGGACGGCTGCCGCGCCGAGGGCCGCAGCGTCGACGAGGCGCTCGCCAATGCCCGCTCCGAGATCAAGGCCCATGCCGCGCGCACCGCGCGCAATGGCGGCTCGATGCCGCCGCCCCGCCCCGCCTCCGACGTCGCCACCCTCTCGGCCAAGCACGGCGCCGTGGCCGGCGCCTGCCTCCATGTGCGGCCGCTGAGCGTTCAGGTGCGGGCGGATCGGCTGCCGAAATCCGTGCGCCTGCCGAAGAAAGAAAAGTAGCGGCGCCACCTCCCCTTTTTGTCGTCTCCGCGAAAGCGGGGACGACAAGAGTTGGATGGGTGGAACTACCCCGGCCGGCGCTCGATCAGGAACATCGCGCTGTGGGTCATTTTCAATTCGCCGCCGCGCGCGCGGGTTTCATGCGACCAGGTGACGATGCCGAAATTCGGCCGGCTGTTGAGCACGCGCATCGCCTTGACCGTCGTGCGGCACGAAAGAACGTCGCCCGGGAACACCGGCGCCTTCCAGCGCAACTCGTCCCAGCCCGGCGAGCTGCCCGAGCGCACATGCGGGAACGCGTCGTGGTTCATGCGCCGCCACGCCGCGCAGGTGTGCGGGCCGCTGGCGATGAGGCGTCCGAACGGCGTCTTGGCCGCGCTCTCATGGCTCAGATGAAACGGCTCGGGATCGAACTCGCGCGCGAAGCGCATGATGTCGTCGGCGCGCATTTCGTGCGCGCCATACTCGAACACCTGGTCGGGCGCGAAATCCTCGTACCAGGTGTGCGGAAACGGCGGCGTATTCAGAACCTTCATGCGTCGTCAGTCTCCCCGGAGTCCGCTTTTCGCCGCCTATTTCACCCCGAACACGCCTTCGACTTCGATCGCGACGTCGAACGGCATGACGGCGACGCCGACGGCGGTGCGCGCGTGGCGGCCGGCCTCGCCGAACAGATCGAGGAACAGCTCCGACGCGCCGTTCACGACGTGCGGGATGTCGGTGAAGGTGGGCACCGCGTTGACGAAGCCGGTGAGCTTCACGACGCGCTGGATGCGGTCGAGATCGCCGTCGAGCGCCAGCTTGGCCTGGGCCAGCATGTTGAGCGCGGAGAGCCGCGCGGCCGCCTGCGCCTCGGCCAGCGCGAACTCGCGCCCGACCTTGCCGACGAAGCGCACTTCGCCGTTCCATTTCGGCACCGCGCCCGAGACGAACAGCAGATCGCCCCAGCGCACGCAGCCTTCGATCTTCGCCACGCGCGGGGGTGCTGCCTCCGGCATCACGATGCCGAGTTCCTTCATCCGCGCTTCGATTTTTCCGGCCATCATTGCCCCCTCGTTTGGCGCGCGAAGGTATGTGCGGGGACGAAGGGAAGCAAGAAATTGAACAGGAGCCGGGGAGCCGGGGAGAAGGAAGGCTCACCACGAAGACACCAAGACACGAAGAGGCAATAGGGAAGCGCCGCGAAGGCGGCGCAAGAAAGAAGATCCTCGCCTTCGCGAGTTCGTGGCGAAGCTTTGCTTCGCCAAAAGCTGGGCCCTTGGCCCAGCGGCGGTGTCTTCGTGTCTTGGTGGTGAGTCTTTCCGGCTTCCTTCTCCCCGGCTCCCCGGCTCCTGTTCCCTTTGCTTTCTACGCCGCCGCCTTGAGGCCCAGCATCGGGCGCACT
>CAZUYG010000338.1:0-4650 GCA_964624265.1 uncultured Candidatus Odyssella sp. | reverse complement strand
TGAAGATCACGTCGATCAACAAGGAGATCATGGAAGTCGCGCTCAACCAGGCGCAGGCCGGCCGCATGCACATCCTCGGCGAAATGGCCAAGGGCCTCGCCGCGGCCCGCGCGGAGGTCAGCACCTACGCGCCGCGCATCACGACGATCCAGATCCCGAAGGACAAGATCCGCGAAGTGATCGGCACCGGCGGCAAGGTGATCCGCGAGATCACCGAAGTCACCGGCACCAAGATCGACATCGAGGACGACGGCACGATCAAGATCGCGGCGGTGGACGACGTGAAGGCCAAGGCCGCGATCGACTGGATCAAGGGCATCGTCGCCGAGCCCGAAGTGGGCACGATCTACAACGGCACCGTCGTGAAGGTCGTCGATTTCGGCGCGTTCGTGAACTTCCTGGGTGCCAAGGACGGCCTCGTCCACATCAGCGAGCTCGCCCAGAACCGCGTCAACGCGGTCACCGACGTCGTCAAGGAAGGCGACAAGGTGAAGGTGAAGCTCATCGGACTCGACGACCGCGGCAAGGTGAAGCTCTCGATGCGCCTCGTGAACCAGGAGACCGGCGAGGAGCTGCCCGATACGCGCCCGCCGCGCCCGCCGCGCGAAGAGGGCGAGGGCGGCGACCGCCCCGAGCGGCGCGACCGCGGCGAGCGCGGCGGCCGCGACCGGCGCCGCGCCTGAGGCTGAACGGACAAGGGGCGCCACCCGCGGGTGGCGCCCTTTTTCGTTTGGGCGGTCTCGGGCGTGCCGCGCGCGCGGCGATGCGATATCCTTGCGTCGCGTCACTGCCGGGAAGTCCGCCGTGCCATACTTCCTCCCGCTGCTGCTGATCGTTCCCACCGCGCTGGGCGCCTATCTCCGCGGCTATTGGATCGTCGTCCTGCCGGTCGCGATGTATTTGGTCCTCGTGCTGGCCGATCTCGCGATCGGCAAGGCGAAGCCCGGCGAGCGTCCGCATCCGCACTGGCTCAACGCCGTGCCCACATGGCTGTGGGTGCCGTTTCAGCTTGGCTTGTGCGTCTGGCTGCTGTCGGAGATTCGCCACGGGCACATCGGCGCCATCCCGGCGATCGGCCTGGGGTTCGCGCTCGGTCTCGCCAGCGGCGGCGTCGGCATCACCGACGCGCATGAGCTCGTTCACCGGCGCGCCTGGTGGGAGCGGTTTCTCGGCCAAGCGCTGCTGGTTTCGGTCACGTACCACCACTTCTACATCGAGCACGTCTTTGGCCATCACCGGCGCGCCGCGACGCCGGCCGATCCGGTCACGGCGCGGCGCGGCCAGACGCTTTACGCCTTTCTGCCGCGCGCGATCGGCGGCAGCTTCGTTTCGGCCTGGCGGCTCGAAGCGGAACGTCTTGGGCGCGCCGGGCGTCCGGCCTGGTCGCCGCGCAATCGCGTGCTCGCCGGCCTCCTTGCCGAGGCGGCGCTCTACGCCGCGATCGCACTCTATGCCGGATGGATCGGAATCGTATTCTTCGCCGTGCAGAGCGCCGTCGCCGTGCTGCTGCTCGAGACGATCAACTACATCGAGCACTACGGCCTCGAGCGGCGCGAGACGGCGCCGGGCGTCTACGAGCGCTACGGCGCCGCGCACGCGTGGGACAGCCCCTACCGTTTCGGCAACTGGATGCTGTTCAATCTGCCGAAGCATGCCAGCCACCACCTGCATCCGGGCCGGCGCCACGACGCGCTGTGCTACGAGCCAGCCGCGCCGCGCTTGCCGGTCGGCTATCCGCTGGCGGTGATCCTGGCGGCGCTGCCGCCGCTGTGGTTCCGGCTGATCGATCCGCACCTGCCGCCACGGCCGGCCGAGTCGCGCCGCTGATCGCGCGCCGCCGGTCGTGCCCCCGCCACTGTGAACGCCGCGCCCGACATGGTTCAATGCGGTCCCATGCCCGCGCTCGACATCCCGCCCGTCATCGGCCACCGCGGCGCGTGCGCTTACGCGCCGGAGAACACGCTTGCCTCGATCCGCACGGCGGCGGCGCAGGGCGCGAGCTGGGTCGAGTTCGATGTGCGCCTCACGCGCGAGGGCGATCTCGTGCTGATGCACGACGACGACGTGCGGCGCACGACGAACGGCAAGGGCCGCGTTCTCGATCTCACGCTCGCGGAGATCGGCGCGCTCGATGCCGGCGCCTGGTTCGGCGGCGCCTTCGCCGGCGAACGCGTGCCGACTCTCGTGGAAACGATCGCGCTGCTCGGCGAACTCGGCCTTGGCGCGAACATCGAGATCAAGTCCGGCAAAACCGAGACACGCGCCACGGCCGAGGCGCTGGCGCGCATTCTTGCCGCGCACTGGCGCGCCCCCGCGCCGCCGCTCATCTCGAGCTTCGAGGTTCCGGCCCTCGAGGCGATGCGAGCGGTCGCGCCGCAGTGGCCGCGCGGCCTGCTGCTCAAGGAGATCGGCGGCGATTGGCGCGGCCTGCTCGACCGGCTCGGCGCCGCCACGCTCAATCTCGATCACCGGCCGCTCGATGCCGGCAAGATCACGATCGCGCGGCAGGCCGGCCTGCCGATACTCTGCTATACGGTCAACGATCCCGCGCGTGCCCGCCAGCTCTTCGCCTGGGGCGTGAACGCCGTTTTCACCGACCGCCCCGACGCGCTGCTCGCCGCGTGACGAAAAAAAGATTTGGGTTCGGGGAATCGCCTGCCTATACCCCTTGATAAGAACCGAGGTTTGGCGCCCGTGCGCCTGGAACCCGATCCGCAGACCCTCGCCTCGTCTCTGCCCGCCGCGTCCGGGCCGGAGAGCGAAAGGGGTGCGGCCGGGTCTTTGCGCGTGGCAGGCAAACGATTGGGATTATTGGAGAATCAGGGGAGCACGGCCGGCCCGGCCATGTCGGATTTCCGCACCAAAAGCGCGTTCAGCTACGAGGATTTGCTGAGCTGCGGCCACGGCAAGCTGTTCGGCCCGGGCAACGCGCGGCTGCCGCTGCCGCCGATGTTGATGTTCGACCGCATCGTCCACATATCCGAAACGGGCGGCGCCCACGGCAAGGGCCAGGCGATCGCGGAGTTCGATATCAAGCCCGATCTCTGGTTCTTCGCCTGCCATTTCGAGGGCGACCCGGTGATGCCGGGGTGCCTCGGGCTCGATGCGCTGTGGCAGCTTACGGGCTTCTTCCTCGGCTGGCGCGGCCTGCCGGGGCGGGGCCGGGCGCTCGGCGTCGGCGAGGTCAAGTTCACGGACCAGGTGCTGCCCTCGACGAAGCTCGTGCGCTACACGGTGGACGTGAAGCGCGTCCGGGCGGGCAAGCTCGTCCTCGGCATCGCCGACGGCAAGCTCGAGGCGGACGGCAAGGTCATCTACGAAGTCGGCGACATGCGGGTGGGCCTGTTCGTCGCTGGAGAGGCGTGAAGGCACATGCGGCGCGTCGTCGTCACCGGAATCGGCATCGTCTCCTCGCTGGGCAACAACCAGGGCGAGGTTCGCCAGGCGCTCAAGGACGGGCGCTCGGGCATCGTGTTCGCGCCGGAATACAAGGAGATGGGCTTCCGCAGCCACGTGCATGGCGCGATCACGCTCGATCCCGACACGGCCGTCGACCGCCGCCTGCGCCGCTTCATGGGCGACGGCGCGGTGTGGAACTACGTCGCCATGCAGCAGGCGATCGCGGATTCGGGCCTGAGCGAGGCCGAAGTCTCCAACGAGCGCGCGGGCCTCATCATGGGCTCGGGCGGCCCGTCGACGAAAGATCAGGTCGAGGCCGCCGATTTGCTGCGCGCGAAGAAATCCTCGAAGCGGGTCGGCCCGTTCATGGTGCCGCGCACGATGTCGAGCACCAATTCGGCCACGCTCGCGACGCCGTTCAAGATCAAGGGCGTCAACTACTCGATCACCTCGGCCTGCTCCACGAGCGCGCATTGCATCGGCAACGCCGCCGAGCTGATCCAGTGGGGCAAGCAGGACGTGATGTTCGCCGGCGGCGGCGAATCGCTGCACTGGTCGCTGTCGGTGCTGTTCGATGCGATGCCGGCGCTCTCGTCGGGCTACAACGAGACGCCGTCCAAGGCTTCGCGCCCGTTCGACACGAAGCGCGACGGCTTCGTGATCTCGGGCGGCGGCGGCTGCGTCGTGCTCGAAGAGCTCGAGCACGCCAAGGCGCGCGGCGCCAAGATCTACGCCGAAGTCGCTGGCTACGCCGCCACCTCCGACGGCTACGACATGGTGCAGCCCTCGGGCGAGGGCGCGGCGCGCTGCATGCGCCTCGCGATCAACGGCGTCCGCGAACCGGTCGACTACATCAACACGCACGGCACCTCGACGCCGATCGGCGACGCGCAGGAGCTGAAGGCGATCCGCGAAGTGTTCGGCGCGCCCGGCAGCAACCGCATCCCCTATTTCAACTCGACGAAATCGCTCACCGGCCACGCGCTCGGCGCCGCCGGCGTGCACGAGGCGATCTACACGCTGATGATGATGCAGGATCGCTTCATCTCCGCTTCGGCCAACGTCGAAGAGGCCGATCCCGAAGCGGCCGGCATGCCGCTGGTCACGCAGCGCAAGGACGGCATCGACCTCGGCGTCGCGATGTCGAACAGCTTCGGCTTCGGCGGCACCAACGCCTCCCTCGTCTTCAAGCGCTACGACGCGTGAAGTAAGTCCACAGGAGCCGGGGAGCCGGGGAGGAAACGAACTCCG
>CAZUYG010000337.1:1132-4657 GCA_964624265.1 uncultured Candidatus Odyssella sp. | reverse complement strand
CTCGTCGCGTCGGCGGTCCTGCTTCTTCGCCAGATAGGGGGATTTCGCGCGAAATGCCGCTCGCTGGGCCATGCGGACACTATTTCAAACACACTTAGAAAATTCAAATAGAATTTGAAAAACCTTCCTGCTAGGCTCCGTGGCGGAATGGGAGGCGGCTATGGCCAGGGCGAAGGGGCCGGCGGCTTACGGCGGCGAGTTCAAGTCGGATCGTTGGGCGCTCGGCCTGCCGAAGAGCCAGCGCGAGATCGACGCGATCCACCGGGTGAAGAAGCGGCTCGCGCTCGCACGGGCGAAGCAATCGGCGTTCCTCGCCAAGCGCGTGGCCGGCATCGATGCCCGCAAGCTCGACGATCCGCACGAGTGGTCGAAGATCCCGGTTCTGACGAAGGACGAGCTGCGTAAGCTCTCGACCGAGGAGTTCTATCGCGACTTTTGCATCGCCGGATTCGACAAGGCGGTGGAGTTCTGGCGCTCGGGCGGCGCCACGGGCAAGCCGCTGTTCTATCCGCGCTCGGCGGAAGACATGCGCTTCATGCTCGGCGTCGCGTTCCGCCGCATCTGGCCGTGCATCGGCGCCACGGCCAAGGACACGCTGCACGTTTCGTTCCCGCTCGGCATCCATCCGGTGGGCCAGCTCGCGCCGCGCGCGGCCGAGATGGAGGGTATCGCGACGATCTGGGCCGGTGCCGGCACGACGACTCCGTCGGAGGTGCAGCTCGATCTGATCCTGAGCCTCAAACCGACCATCGTCGCGGCCATGCCGAGCTATGCGTTGCATCTCGCCAACGTGGCCGAGGCGCGCGGCATCGATCTCGCATCGTCGAGCGTCACCAAGCTGCTGGTCAGCGCCGAACCGCTGACCGACGCCAAGCGCGCCAAGCTCGCGCGGAGCTGGGGTGCCGCGGTCTACAACAGCTTCGGCATGACCGAGGGCGCGATGACGTCGGTCGAGCGTCACGGGCTCGGCGCGATGGTGGCGTTCACCGATCTTTTCTTGCTCGAGGTCATCGACAGCGCGAGCGGCAAGCCGGTTGCGCCGGGCGAATCCGGGGCGCTCGTCATGACGCCGTTGTGGTCGAACACGATCACGCCGTTCCTGCGCTGGTTCACCGGCGACATCGTGCGCATGGCGCCGCAGAAGAAGGGCAAGGATCCGTTCTCGGTGTTTCCCACGCTCGAGCACGCGCTGCGCACGGAAGGCTTCTTCAAGATCCGCGGCGTCAACGTCAATCACGGCGACCTCGAGGATTTCATGTTCCAGCAGGCCGCAGTGCAGGATTTCAAGGGCGAGGCCGTCACCGATCCGCAAGGGCAGGACCGGCTACGCCTGCTCGTCGAGCTGAAGCGCGGTGCCGACGCTACTGAAACGAGCCGCGCGCTCGTCGCCGCCGTGAAACGCAAGTTCGAGCAGACCTGCGAGGTCGAGGTGCTGGCCGCCGGCACGATCGCGCAGGACTTCGAGAAATCCGTCAAAGCCCCGCGCTTCGTGTATCGGCGATTCCTGCGTTGGGGCGCGCTGCGCGCGCCCACTTGGTGCAAGCCCGCACATTTATTGGCGATGGAAACAGGGCGCGCGCAGCGCGCCCCTACGAAGGAGACGATATGACGACCTGTCCCGTTTGCCGCGCCGATCACATCGGCAGCCTGATGCGACCCAAGGCGCTGCGCGATGCGCACAAGGCACATGCCGCCGGCCGCCTGTCCGATGCGGATTTTGCCAAAGCGCAAGACGACGCCGTGCGCGGCGCCATTGCGATGCAGGAGGCAGCCGGTCTTGGCGCCGTGACCGATGGCGAATTCCGCCGCCGCTCGTGGTTCGCGGGCTTCGTCGACGCGGTCGAAGGCCTCACGCACAAGGACACCGAGTTCAACTTCATGGAGGAGGGCGAGGCCGCGATCTCGGTGCCGGTGCCGCACGCCGAGGCGCCGATCCGCCGCACGAAAGGCATCACGACGCACGAACTGGCCTTCGCGCAGAAGGTGGCGAAGGTGCCGGTGAAGATCACGATGCCGGCGCCGTCCGTGATCCATTTCTTCCGCGGCCCCGACGGCATCGACAAGAAGGTGTATCCCGACGTCGAGAAATTCTGGGCCGACCTCGTCGCCGTCTATCGCGCCGAGATCGCCGCGCTCGGCAAGATGGGCCTCAAATACCTGCAGCTCGACGACGTGCCGCCGGCGCTGCTCTGCGACGCCAAGATCCAGCAGCGCATCGCGCAGTGGGGCTGGGACTGGCAGAAGCTGCTCGACAAATACATCTGGGCCAACAACGAGGTGTTGCGCGATCTACCCAAGGGCATGACGGCCGGCATCCATCTCTGCCGCGGCAATTTCCGCGGCCACTGGATCGGCTCGGGCGGCTACGAGCCGGTCGCCGAAAAATTCTTCGGCGCGGTGAACGCCAACGTGTTCCTGCTGGAATACGACAGCGAGCGGGCCGGCGATTTTCGTCCCCTGCGCCATTTGCCGAAAGAGAAATGCGTCGTGCTCGGCCTCGTCAGCAGCAAGACGCCGGTCCTCGAAAGCGGCGCCGATCTCCGCCGCCGCATCGAGGAGGCGGGGAAGGTCGTCGACTACCAGCGCCTCGCGATCAGCCCGCAATGCGGCTTCGGCACCACGGTCGGCGGCGCGCCGATGACCGAGGACGATCAGAAGAAGAAGCTGGAGCTCGTGAGCTGGGTCGCGCGCGCGGTGTGGGGGTGAACGCCGCCGCTTGACTCTAGGTTAGCTTGTGCTTACCGTTAGCCATGGCTTACGGTAGCGCACTGGCCGCGTTGGCCGATCCGACCCGGCGTCTCGTGTTCGAGCGGCTGCGCGGTGGCGCGCGGCCGGTCGGCGCGCTGGCGGCGGGGCTGCCGGTCAGCCGGCCGGCGGTCTCGCAGCACCTTAGGGTGCTGAAGGAGGCGGGGCTGGTGCGCGAGCAACGCGAGGGCACGCGCCACATCTATTCCATCGATCCGGCCGGCCTTGGCGCATTGCGCCGCTGGCTCGACGGATTCTGGGATCAGGCGCTCGATGCCTTCGCGGCCGAGGTCGCGGCGGACGGCAAGCGGAGGGGAAAGCGATGAGTGCCACGATCGCGATGGCGCCGGTGCGCAAGTCGATCCGCGTGAAGGCCGCGCAGGAGCGAGCCTTCGAAATCTTCACGCAGTGGCGCTGGTGGCCGAAGGAGCACTCGATCCTGAAATCGAAATCGCCGCAGGTATCGGTGACGACCGAGCCGCGCGCCGGCGGGCGCTGGTACGAACGCGGCGCCGACGGCTCCGAATGCGATTGGGGCAAAGTGCTGGTGTGGGAGCCGCCCGCGCGCATCGTGATGACGTGGCAGCTCAATGGGCGCTTCGAGATCGATCCCAACCTCCACACCGAAGTGGAAGTGCGCTTCGTCGCCGACGGCGCATTCACGCGTATCGAGCTCGAACACCGCTACCTCGAGCGCGCGGGCGACACGGCGCAGATGATGCGCGATGCCATCGATTCGCCGGGCGGGTGGGGCGGGTTGCTCGAGCGGTACGCGGCAGC
>CAZUYG010000337.1:0-1122 GCA_964624265.1 uncultured Candidatus Odyssella sp. | reverse complement strand
CCCCCCCGCTCGCCCCCCCCCCCCCCCCCCCCCCCCGGCGGGGGCCCCCCCCCCCCCCCCGCCCCGGCCCCCCCCCGGGGCGGGGGGGGGGGGGGGGGGGTTGCTCGAGCGGTACGCGGCAGCGGCGGGCGCAGCGTAGCGCGGCGCCTAATCCTGTTGGCCGAGGCGCGATCTGAGCGCGGCGAACACGGACTCGAACATCGCCGGGGTCAGCACGCCCGTGTTCGTGTTGTAGCGCGAGCAGTGATAGCTGTCGGCGAGCGTGCATCTTGCGAGGCGATGCAGCGCGCCGTGCTTGAATGGAAACGCGGCGCGGCGTTCGCCGAGGGCCTTCAGCACTTCGTTGTGCGCGAGCTGTCCGAGGGCGACGATCGCCGCGAGCTTCGGCAGCGCGGCGATTTCGGCCGCGAGGAAGGATTCGCGGCAGGTGCGCGCCTCGGCCGGGGTCGGCTTGTTCTCCGGCGGCACGCACCGCACCGCATTGGTGATGCGGCAGCCGATCAGCGCGAAGCCGTCGTCGCTGCGGCGGTCATAGGTTCCGCGCGCGAGGCCGAATTTCGGCAAGGTCGCATAGAGCAGGTCGCCGGCATAGTCGCCGGTGAACGGACGCCCGGTGCGGTTGGCGCCCTTGAGGCCCGGCGCGAGGCCGACGATCAAGACGCGCGCCTCGAGCGGCCCGAAGGCCGGGACGGGCGCGTTGAAGAAATCGGGATGGGCTTTGCGGTTCGCCGCCCGAAAGGCGGCGAGGCGCGGGCACAGCGCGCAATCGCGCGCGGGCTCGGCAAAACGGGCGGACGGCGCCGGCAAGTTCGGCGACGGGAGGCGGCTCAGCCCCGATCGTCGTCGCCCGGCGCCATCGCCGGCGCGGGTTCGCGCGGGGCGCTGTCGCGGTGGTTCTCGCGGCCCTCGCGCGGCACGCGGCCGGGCTGGTGGGCGCGGGCGATGTGCGGCGCGAGGTCGCCGAGATCGACGAAGATGTCGGCCTGGCGGCGCAATTCGTCGGCCACCATCGGCGGCTGGGTCTTGATCGAGCTGACGACGGTGACGCGCACGCCCTTTTTCTGGACGGCCTCCACGAGCCGGCGGAAATCGCCGTCGCCCGAGAACAGTACGATGTGGTCG
>CAZUYG010000336.1:0-4677 GCA_964624265.1 uncultured Candidatus Odyssella sp. | reverse complement strand
GAGCCAGATCGTCGCCTCGAGCTCGAGGTGGTTCGAGGGCTCGTCGAGCAGCAGCAGGTCGGGCTCGGAATAGAGAAGGGCCGCCAGCGCCACGCGCATGCGCCAGCCGCCGGAGAACGAGTGCATCGGCTGCGCCTGCGCGGCCTCGTCGAAGCCGAGCTCGGCGCGGATGCGCGCCGCGCGCGCCGGCGCCGTGTAGGCGTCGATCGCGTCGAGCCGGTCGTGGATTTCGGCGATGCGTTGCGCGTCGTGCGCGGTCTCGATCTCCGCCAGCAGGCTCGCGCGCTCCGTATCCGAGGCGAGCACGGCCTCGAGCGGCGAGATATCGCCGCCCGGCGCCTCCTGCGCAATGTAGCCGACGCGCGTGCCGCGCGGCATGTCGATCGCGCCGCCGTCGATTTCGCCGAGGCCGGCGATCGCCTTCAGCAGCGTGGATTTGCCCGAGCCGTTGCGCCCCACGAGCCCGATGCGCGCCCTGACCGGAATCGCGGCCGAGGCGCCGTCGAGCACCGCGCGCGTGCCGAGGCGGATCGTGACGTCGTTGAAGGTCAGCATGGACGGGCTGTTAGCACGGCTTCGCCGCCCGAGTCAGGATGGCTTGCCGCGGCGGATGCGCCCCAGCATGCTGTCGGCATGCGTTTCCTTCCCCTCCTTGCTTCGGTCATCGCTTTCGCCGCGGCTGCCGGTGCCCGGGCCGAGCAGCCGTCCACGATCGAGAGCTTCGGCCAATGGCATCTTGCCGCGGAACCGGAACAGCGCGGCTGGACGTTGTGGAGCCGGGCGCGCGGCACGGTCACCACGCCCGACGTCTGCCACGGCCCCACGCCTGAGAAGGTGCCGCCGGCCGAGGCCGCCGCCATCCGCCGCGATCGCGCGGCGTGTCTGATCTTCCACTGCGCGCCGATCAACGGCGGCGAACCGGTGCGCTACGAGGCGACGGTGCTCGTGTTCGGAGCCACCGGACAAGCCTACGATGAGCTGCCCCGCGGGGCCCCGCGGCTGCGGGCCAGAATCACGCTGCAGCTCGACGATGGACCGCTCGCGCTCGACGTCGGCCTTGTCTCACCGCTCGAGGTAGAGCCCATTGCGGAGAAAGGCGCCTGGAGCCTCGTTCCGTTCCGCGTCTCGCCAATCGGGCGCCGCGCGCTGGAGCGCATCCTCAAGAGCCGCCGCGCCGTCCTCAGGCCCATCAATCAATTTTTCGGCGCCTACATCTGGGTGGTCCCATTCACCTCGGGCGCCTATACGTTCGATCTGTCCGGCGGCGCCGCGGCATTGGCGCGGCTCGACGAGCGTTGCCAGTGACCGGACGCCGCCTTGCCCATGGCCGCCCCACCGTGCTTTAAGGCCCGTTTGCACATCGGGGGATCGTGCCATGGCGGAGGAGCCCCTCCCGCCCGACATCGCCAAGCTGAGCTTCGAGGACGCGCTGGCCGAGCTCGAAAAGATCGTGCGCGCGCTCGAAGAAGGGCGCGGCAAGCTCGAGGATTCGATCCGGGCCTACGAGAAGGGCGCGCTGCTGAAACGCCATTGCGAGCAGAAGCTGCGCGAGGCGCAGGCCAAGGTCGAGAAGATTGTGATCGGACCCGACGGCAAGGCTGCGGCCGAGCCCTTTGCCCGGAACTAGCCAGCGCACGATGCCGGACACGCCGTTTCCGAACGATTCGCTCAAGACGGCCATGGCCGATGCCGCGGCCGCGATCGAGCGCGAGCTCGACCGCCTGATTCCGAGCGGCAACGGGCACGAGAAACGCGTTTACGACGCGATGCGCTATGCCTGCCTTGCCGGCGGCAAACGCCTCCGCCCGTTCCTGGTGCTCGAGAGCGCGAAGCTGTTCGACGTTCCGCGCTCGCGCGCGCTGCGCGCGGCCGCGGCGATCGAGTTCGTGCACTGCTATTCGCTCGTCCACGACGATCTGCCGGCGATGGACGACGACGATCTGCGCCGCGGGCGCCCGACGACGCACAAGCAATTCGACGAGGCGACGGCGATCCTCGCCGGCGACGCGCTGCTCACGCTGGCGTTCGAGGTGCTCGCGCATCCCGAGACGCACCCCGATGGCGCGGTCCGCGCCGAGCTGGTGGCGGCGCTCGCGGCCGGCGCCGGCGCCGAGGGCATGGTGGGCGGACAGATGTTCGACCTCGAGGCCGAGCAACACGGCCGGAGCTATTCGCTGGCCGACATCACGCGGCTGCAGTCGATGAAAACCGGCCGCCTCATCGCCTTTTCCTGCCAGGCCGGCGCCATCCTTGGGCAGGCACCGGCTGCGGCACGGCGCGCGCTGGCCGCTTACGCCGACGATCTCGGCCTCGCTTTCCAGATCGCCGACGACCTGCTCGACGCCGAGGGGACGGAGGCCGAAGTCGGAAAGAAGGTCGGCAAGGATGCGGCAGCCGGAAAAGCCACGTTTATCACGCACTTAGGGATCGACGGTGCGCGCAAGCGCGCGGCCGAGCTGGCTTTACAAGCTGCTAAGCATCTGGATTTATACGGGTCGAGGGCTCAGATACTGACCAGTGTCGCGCGGTTTGTCGTAGAGCGGCGGGCGTGACCGTGCGTACACAATCCAAGTGATCGTCTCCGGGGGCTTGGGTGGGAGATAAAGCGTTGGCCGAAACCAAGACACCACTGCTCGACCGCGTGCGCGGCCCCGCGGACCTGCGCAAGCTGGACGCAAAGCAGCTGCGCCAGTTCGCGGACGAATTGCGTATCGAGACGATCGACGCCGTGTCTAAGACCGGCGGGCATCTCGGGGCCGGCCTGGGCGTCGTCGAACTCACCACCGCGGTGCACTACCTGTTCAACACGCCGGACGACATCCTGATCTGGGACGTCGGCCACCAGTGCTACCCGCACAAGATCCTGACCGAGCGGCGCGACCGCATCCGGACGCTGCGCACGGGCGGCGGCCTTTCCGGCTTCACCAAGCGCTCCGAGAGCAAATACGACCCGTTCGGCGCCGCGCACAGCTCGACGTCGATCTCGGCGGGCCTCGGCTTCGCCGTCTCGCGCGACCTCCAGGGCAAGAAGAACAACGTCATCTGCGTGATCGGCGACGGCGCGATGAGCGCCGGCATGGCCTACGAGGCGATGAACAACGCCGGCGCGATGGATTCGCGCCTGATCGTCATCCTCAACGACAACGACATGTCGATCGCGCCGCCGGTCGGCGCGCTTTCGGCCTATCTCTCGCGCCTGATCTCGTCGCGCAGCTACCGCTCGATCCGGCACCTCACGAAGATCATCGCCGAGAAATTCCCGCGCCCGCTGCGCAAAGCGGCCGAGCGCGCGGAAGAGTATGCGCGTGGCCTGCTGACGGGCGGCACGCTGTTCGAGGAGCTGGGCTTCTATTACGTGGGACCGATCGACGGCCACAATCTCGACCACCTCGTGCCGGTGCTGAAGAACGTGCGGGACGACAAGGAGGGCGGGCCGATCCTCGTCCACGTCGTCACCCAGAAGGGCAAGGGCTATCCACCGGCGGAAAGCTCGACCGACAAGTATCACGGCGTGAACAAGTTCGACGTGATCACCGGCCAGCAGGTGAAAGCGCCGGCCAACGCGCCCACCTACACGAAAGTGTTCGCCGAAGCGCTGATCAAGGAAGCGAAGAAAGACGACAAGATCGTCGCCATCACCGCCGCCATGCCGTCGGGCACCGGCCTCGATCTCTTCGGCAAGCAGTTCCCGAAGCGCACCTTCGACGTCGGCATTGCAGAGCAGCACGCGGTGACGTTCGCCGCCGGCCTCGCCGCCGACGGCATGAAGCCGTTCTGCGCGATCTATTCCACGTTCCTGCAGCGCGGATACGACCAGGTCGTCCACGACGTGGCGATCCAGCAATTGCCGGTGCGCTTCTGCATGGACCGCGCCGGGCTCGTCGGCGCCGACGGCCAGACGCACGCCGGCGCGTTCGACAGCGCCTATCTCGGCTGCCTGCCCGGCTTAGTGCTGATGGCGGCGGCCGACGAGGCCGAGCTCGTGCACATGATCGCGACGCAGGCCCGGCTCGACGACGCGCCTTCGGCCGTGCGCTATCCGCGCGGCGAGGGCGTGGGCGTGGAGATGCCGCAGGACGGCGTGCCGCTGGCGATCGGCAAGGGCCGCATCATCCGCGAAGGCACGGCGATCGCCATCCTCTCTTACGGCACGCGCCTCGCCGAGGCGCTCAAGGCTGCCGACGAACTGGCGGCGCGCGGCCTCTCCACGACCGTGGCCGACGCGCGCTTCCACAAGCCGCTCGATACCGATCTCGTCTCGCGGCTCGCGCGCGAGCACGAGGTTCTGATCACGCTCGAGGAAGGCTCCGTCGGCGGCTTCGGCGCGCATGTGCTGCATTATCTCGCGCATGCCGGCCTGCTCGACCGCGGCCTCAAGATCCGCCCGATGGTGCTCCCCGACAGGTTCCAGGAGCACGAGAAGCCCGAGAAGCAGTACGACGAGGCGGGCCTCAACGCGAAACAGATCGTGGCCCAGGCGCTCCTCGCCCTGGGCGCCGAGGAAAAGGCGGCGGTCATACGGCCGGTCCGAGCCTAGCAATGCGGCCGGGACACAGTTCCCGGAATTTCCCTCGCTTCGCGGCAGCGCTCGCGATCGCATGGGCGACGTCGCTTCTGTCACCCGCTTCCGTCAGCGCGCAGAGCGACGCGCAATTGACCGGCGCCGAGATCGTTCGG
>CAZUYG010000335.1:0-4681 GCA_964624265.1 uncultured Candidatus Odyssella sp. | reverse complement strand
AGCACGTGCTTGAACATGATCACGGAGGACGACGCGCCCATTGCGCGCGCGGCGCGCACATAGTCGAAGTTCCGCGCGCGCAGGAACTCGGCGCGCACCACGCCCACCAGCGACATCCACGAGAACAGCAGCATGATGCCGAGCAGCCACCAGAAATCCGGCTGGATGAACGCCGACAGGATGATCAGCAGATAGAGCGTGGGGACCGAATCCCAGATTTCCATGAAGCGCTGGAAATAGAGGTCGACGCGGCCGCCGAAATAGCCCTGTACCGCGCCCGCGATCACGCCGACGACGCTCGACGCGATCGTGAGCACGAGGCCGAACAGCACCGAGATGCGGAAGCCGTAGATCACGCGCGCCAGCACGTCGCGCGCCTGGTTGTCGGTGCCGAGCCAGTTCTGCCAGGTGGGCGGCGTGGGCGCGGGCCGCGTCAGATTCTTCACCGCCTTGTCGTAGCTGTAGGGGATGAGCGGCCAGATCATCCAGCCCTTCTTCTTGATCTGCTCCTGGATGAACGGGTCGGAATAGTCGGTGCTGCCGGGCAGGTCGCCGCCGAAGGTGCGCTCGGAGTAGTTTTTCAGCACCGGCGAATAGATCCCGCCGTCATACCAGATCAGCAGCGGGCGGTCGTTCGCGATGAACTCGGCGAACAGCGTGACGAAGAACAGGACCGCGAAGATCCACATCGACCAATAGCCGCGCCGGTGCGCGCGGAAATTGGCGAGGCGACGCGCCGTGATCGGCCGCACGCGCCACCAGAGGAATTTGTGCGCGGAGGGAGGCCTCATCCGCCGCGCGCCTCGAAGTCGATGCGCGGATCGACCAGCATGTAGGTGAGATCGGTGATGAGGTGCGTGATCAGGCCGATCAGCGAGAACACGTAAACGGCGCCGAACATCACCGGATAGTCGCGCCCGAGCGCGGCCTCGAAGCCGAGCAGGCCGAGGCCTTCGAGCGAGAACATCGTCTCGATCAGCAGCGAGCCCGAGAACAGGATGCCGATGAAGGCGGCCGGGAAGCCCGCGATCACGATCAGCATCGCGTTGCGGAACACGTGGCCGTAGAGCACGCGCGATTCGGAGATGCCCTTGGCGCGCGCGGTGATCACGTATTGCTTGCGGATCTCGTCGAGGAAGCTGTTCTTGGTGAGGATCGTGAGCGTGGCGAAGCCCCCGATCATCATCGCGACCACCGGCAGCGCGATGTGCCAGAAATAGTCGACGATCTGCTGCCAGGTCGAAAGCTCGGCGAAATTGTCGGAGACGAGTCCGCGCAGCGGGAACCACTTCACGACGTTGCCGGTGGCGAAGACGATGATCAGCAGCAGCGCGAACAGGAAGCTCGGGATCGCATAGCCCATGATGATCGCGCCCGACGACCACACGTCGAAACGCGAGCCGTCGCGCACCGCCTTCATGATTCCGAGCGGAATGCAGACGAGATAGGTGAGCAGCGTGGCCCAGAGCCCGATCGAGAGCGAGACCGGCAGCCGCTCGATCACCAGCTCGATGACGGTCTTGCCCTTGAAGAAGCTCTCGCCGAGATCGAACGTGATGTAGTTGCGCAGCATCAGCACGAAGCGCTCGAGGATCGGCTTGTCGAGGCCGAGCTGCTTGGCGAGCTTGTCGCGCAGCTCCTTCTCGAGCCCGCGCGACGAGCGCGAATCGCGGCCCTGATCGGGCTGGCTGCCCTGGACCTCGCGGCCCTCGGCGGCGCCGGTGCGCTCGCCGAGCGACGGGCCGCCGCGCATCTGCGAGATGATCGTGTCGATCGGCCCGCCCGGGGCCATGTTGATGATGACGAAATTGATCAGCAGGATGCCGACGACGGTCGGCACCATGAGCAGCAGCCGGCGGACGATGTAGGCGAACATGCGGGCTCAGGCCTGGCTGCGGATGCGGCCCTTGAGCCGCTGCGCCCGGGCCGCGTCGTACCACCACGTGATCCACGACGTGCCGCGCCGGTGCGGCGGCGAGACGCCGAACTTGTCCCAATAGATCAGGCGGTCGGTGGCGAGGTGCCAGCTCGGCACCACGAAATGATGATGCAGCAGCACGCGGTCGAGCGCCTTGCAGCGCGCGACGAGCTGGACGCGATCCGGCGCGTTGATGATGAGATCGACGAGCTCGTCGATCGCCGCGTCCTTGATGCCGATCGTGTTGCGGCTACCGACCGTATCGGCCGCCTTCGACGACCAGTAGCTGCGCTGCTCGTTGCCGGGCGATTCGGACTGGCCCCACCCTTCGGTGATCAGGTCGAAGTCGAAGCTCTCCACGCGCTTCTGATACTGCACCGGATCGACCAGGCGCAGTTCGGCCGCGATGCCGATGCGCTTCAGGTTCGCGACGTAGGGCAGATACACGCGCTCGAAGGCGGGCGAGGCGCTCAGAATCTCGAAGCGGAACGGCTTGCCGTCCTTGTCGGCGAGCGCGTCGCCCTTGAAGGCCCAGCCGGCCTCGCGCAGCAGCGCCAGCGCGGCGCGCGCGCCTTCCCGGATATTGCCGTCGCCGCTGTAGACGGGCAGCGCATAGGGCTCCTTGAACACGCTGTCCGGCACGCGGCCCTTGAAGCGCTCGAGGATCTTGAGCTCGTCGCCCTCCGGCAGTCCGGTGGCCGCCATCTCCGAATTCGCGAAATAGCTCAGCGTGCGCTTGTATTGGCCGAAGAACAGGTTCTTGTTCGTCCACTCGAAATCGAACATGACCGCGAGCGCGCGGCGCACGCGCCAATCCCTGAACTGCGCGCGGCGCGTGTTCATCACGAAGCACTGCATGCCCGCCGGGCGCTGGTGCGGCACTTCGTTCTTGACCAGCTCGCCCTTGCGCACGGCCTCGATGTCGTATTGCGTCGCCCAGGCCAGCGCCTGGTTCTCGAAGCGGTAGTCGAACTCGCCGGCCTTGAACGCCTCGCGCGCCACCGTGGCGTCGCGGAAGTAGTCGAGGCGGATCACGTCGAAATTGTTGTAGCCGCGGTTCACCGGCAGATCGGCCGCCCAGTAGTCTTTCACCCGCTCGAATACGATGTAGCGGCCGGCGGCGAGATCGCCGATCCTGTAGGCGCCGTTGCCGAGCGGCTTGTCGAGCGTGACCTGATCGAACACGCGGCCGGACCAATAGGCCTTCGAGATCACCGGAAGCTCGCCGACGATCAGCGGCAGCTCGCGGTTGCCGGCGGCGCGGAACGTGAACTTCACCGCGCGCGGCCCGTCGGCCTCGGCTTTCACGACGTCGTAGTAGTATTGGCGATAGGCGGGATGCGCCTTGTCGCTCGTCAGCATTTCGAACGAGAAGACGACGTCGGCCGAGGTGACCGGCGAGCCGTCGTGGAAGCGCGCGCGCTCGTCGAGCTCGAACCGCACCCAGGCGCGGTCCTTCGGCGTCTCGATCGTCTTGGCGATGAGGCCGTATTTCGTGAAAGGCTCGTCGGCCGACGATTTCATCAGCGTGTCGAACACGAAGCTGCCGACGACCGAGACCGGCGTGCCTTTCAGCACGAACGGATTGAGGCTGTCGAACGTGCTGCCGGCGACGCCCTGATACATGCTGCCGCCCTTGGGCGCGGCGGCGTTGACGTATTCGAACTGCCGGAAATCCGCCGGATATTTGGGCGCGCCGTGCATCGCCATGCCGTGGCCCTTGTAGAGCTCCGGCTCGGCGGCCTGCGCGCGCACGAGCGAAGGGCCGAGCGCCGAGACGGCGGCAAGCCCGGCGGCATTGCGGCCCAGAAGCGTCAGCACGGCGCGGCGGGTCGTCATGGCACTCTCATCGGCTCGGACGCGGCGACTGTAAACCATCGTTGCGCCGTGGCGAAAGTATGTCCGTTTCTTCAAGAAGTTGCGATCCCGGCGCGGCGGCGCCGGCTCAGGGCTCGCTGCGCACCTTGCCCTTCAGCCGCGCGGCCTTGGCGGCGTCCTGCCACCAGTAGCGCGTGGAGGTGCCGCGCCGGTGCGGCTCGGGCACGCCGAACTTGTCCCAGTAGAGGATGCGGTCCTTGTCGGTGTGCCAGTGCGGGATCACGAAATGGTGGTGCAGCAGGACGCGGTCGAGCGCCCGCGTGCGCGCGACGAGCTGCTCGCGGTCGGGCGCGCCGATGACGAGGTCGATCAGCTCGTCGATCGCCTTGTCTTTGATGCCGATGTAGTTGTCGCTGCCGACGAGATCCGCCGTGGCGCTCGACCACATCGATCGCTGCTCGTTGCCCGGCGATTCGGACTGGCCCCAGCCGCCGCTGATCATGTCGAAATCGAAATTCTCGACGCGCTTCTGGTATTGCGTCGGATCGACGAGGCGCACCGAAAGGTCGATGCCGAGGCGCGCGAGGTTCTGCTTGTAGGGCAGCGTGTAGCGCTCGTCGGCCTGCGACTGCAGCAGCGCCTCGAAGCGCAGCGCCTCGCGGCCCTTCATCAGCTTGTTGTCCTTGAACTCCCAGCCCGCCTCCTTGAGCAGCGCGAGGGCCTCGCGCAGGCCCGCGCGGATGTTGCCGTCGCCGGCATAGACCGGCAGCGTGTAGGGCTGCGTGAACACGCTGTCCGGGACGCGGCCCTTGAAGCGCTCGAGGATTTCGAGCTCCTTGCCCTCCGGCAGGCCCTTCGCGGCCAGCTCGGAATTGGCGAAGTAGCTGAGCGTGCGGACGTACTGGCCGTAGAAGATGTTCTTGTTCGCCCATTCGAAATCGAAGA
>CAZUYG010000334.1:0-4707 GCA_964624265.1 uncultured Candidatus Odyssella sp. | reverse complement strand
CGACGTTGCAGAGGATCGAGCCGTGATGGAGCATCACGCCGCGCGGCGCGCCGCCGGTGCCCGAGGTGTGGATGATCACCGCCGTGTCGGCGCGCGCCATGCCGTTCGCGCGCGTTTCGACATCGTCGGGCAGCGCATCGCCTTTCGTCAGCACGTCGTCCCAGAGATGCACGGGCTTGGCCCGCGCCTGCTGCTGCCCGGTGCCGGGTGGCTCAAGGGCGACGACGAACTCGCAGGCGCTCGAGCGCAACACGGCCGGCAGGAGGTGCGCGGCGAGCTTCTTCGTCGACACGATCGCCGCCTTCGCGCGCACGTTGTCGAGGATGTGCTGATGATCGGCGGCGGTGTTCGTGGTGTAGGCCGGCACCGCGATGGCGCCGATCGCGAGAATCGCGAGTTCGGCGAGGCACCATTCCGGCCGGTTCTCCATCGCGATCACGACGCGGTCGCCCGGCGCCACGCCGAGCGCCATGAGGCCGCGGCCGAGCCGGCTGACCGATGCGCGCGCCTCGCGCCAGGATTGCGGCGTCCAGGTTTCGCCGCGCTTCGCCCAGAGGAACGGCTTGTCGCCGAGCTCGGCGGCGCGCGTGAAGAACAGCGCCGCGAGATTCCGCGCGGAGTCCACCTCCTCCGGCCCGTGCCGCCCCGCCATTCCGTCCTCCCGCCCTCGTTTCTTGCTCCGGCGCCGCGCCGCCGCCTTGCGCGGCTTGGAGAACGCGGCCGCCCGCCCTATATCGGGCGCACGGATTGCTTCTGGAGCAAACTATGGCACAGGCGGCGTTGCGCAAGAATAGGGCGGCCCCGGGCAAGGCGAAGCTCGGCCCGCTGCCGGCCTGGCGGCTCGACGATCTCTACAAGGCGCGCGACGCGGCCGAGCTGACCCGCGATCTCGACTGGTCCGCCGGCGAGGCCAAGGCATTCCGCGCCGACTATGCGGGAAAGATCGCCGCCTCCGGCGGCAGGCTCGACGGCGCCGCCCTCGCCGCCGCCATCGCGCGCTACGAGACGCTCGACGAGACGCTGTCGCGCATCATGAGCTTCGCGTCGCTGACCTATGCCGGCAACGTCAGCGATCCCGAGATCGGGCGCTTCTTCCAGTCGATGCAGGAGAAGGTGAACGAGATCTCGTCGGAGCTGATTTTCTTCACGCTCGAGATCACGAAGCTCGACGAGGCGAAGCTCGAAGAGGCCAAGCGCGCGCTGCCGGCGCTGGCGCGCTACGCGCCGTGGCTGCGCGACGTGCGCGCCTTCCGCGAGCACGTGCTCGCCGACGACATGGAGCGGCTGCTGCACGACAAGGCTGTGGCCGGGCGCGGCGCCTGGGTGCGGCTCTACGACGAGACGCTGGCCAAGCTGCGCTTCAAGGTGCGCGGCAAGGAGCTGACCGAGGCCGAGGCGCTGCACCTGCTCGGCGACCGAGCGCGCAGCGTGCGCGAGGCCGCGGGGCACTCGCTGGCCAAGGTGTTCGAAGGCAACATCCGCCTCTTCGCCCACGTCCACAACACGCTGGCGAAGGACAAGGAAGTGGAAGACAAGTGGCGCAAATACCCGCGCCCGGTTTCGGCGCGCAATCTCGCCAATCACGTCGAAGACGGCGTCGTGGACGCGCTGGTGGCGGCCGTGCGGCAGTCTTATCCGCGCCTCTCCCACCGCTACTATGCGTTGAAGGCGCGCTGGCTGAAGCTCAAGAAGCTCAAATACTGGGACCGCAACGCGCCGCTGCCGGCCGCGCCCGAGCGCGTGATTCCGTGGCGCGACGCGCGCGACACGGTGCTGGGCGCCTACGGGCGCTTCACGCCGCAGATGGCCGAGATCGGTCGCCGCTTCTTCGACGAGGGCTGGATCGACGCCGCGGTGCGCCCGGGCAAGCAGTCGGGCGCGTTCTCGCACCCGACCGTGCCCTCGGCGCACCCCTACATTCTGATGAACTACCAGGGCAAGGCGCGCGACGTGATGACGCTCGCGCACGAGCTCGGCCACGGCGTGCACCAGGTGCTGGCCGGCCGGCAGGGCCACCTGATGGCCGACACGCCGCTGACCCTGGCCGAAACGGCCTCGGTGTTCGGCGAGATGCTCACCTTCCGCGCGATGCTCGACGGCGAGACGAACGCGGAGCGCAAGCGCGCCATGCTCGCCGGCAAGGTCGAGGACATGCTGAACACGGTCGTGCGCCAGATCGCGTTCTTCGAGTTCGAGCGCCGCGTCCACGACGAGCGCCGCAACGGCGAGCTGCTGCCCGAGCGCCTCGGCGAGATTTTCATGGCGGTGCAGACCGAGAGCCTCGGCCCGGCTTTCGATTTCGACGCGGAATACCGGCACTTCTGGTGCTACATCCCGCATTTCGTGCATTCGCCGTTCTACGTCTACGCCTACGCGTTCGGCGACTGCCTCGTGAATTCGCTCTATGCGGTCTATCAGCAGGCCGACAAGGGCTTCGCGGAGAAATACATCGAGATGCTGAAGGCCGGCGGCACCAAGCGGCACAAGGAGCTGCTGGCGCCGTTCGGCCTCGACGCCTCCGATTCCGCCTTCTGGCGCAAGGGCCTCTCCGTCGTCGAAGGCTTCATCGACGAACTCGAGAAGGCGAAGTGAAGCAGCTGAGCGGGAGCCGGGAGCCGGAGCGAAGCAAGTGAAATTCGCCACGAAGACACGAAGGCACGAAGGCACGAAGAAGCAGAAAATGGCGCGCCCTTGGCGCGCAACAACTTTTGCCTTCGTGTCTTCGTGGCGACGGGCCTTCTTCCCGCCCGCCCAGTCTCCGTGGATTTTCCCATTGAACAGCGCGCGATGAGCGACGGAGAGGGCAACACGTTCGGCGGGCGGCTCGGGCGCTAGGTGCGCGGCGGGCGCGCGGTGGGCGGGCTCGCGGCGCGGGCGGCGGGGCAGCGCTATCTCGGCTTCAAGGTGGACCGCGAGCGGGACGCGCGGCAGTTGAAAGAGGCGCTCGGCGGCCTGAAAGGCCCGCTGATGAAGGTGGCGCAACTTCTTTCGACGATCCCCGACGCGCTGCCGAAGGAATACGTCCAGCACCTCTCCGAGCTGCAATCGAACGCGCCCGCGATGGGCTGGCCGTTCGTGCGCCGGCGCATGATGGCCGAGCTCGGCGAGGGCTGGGAGAAGAAGTTCAAGAGCTTCGAGCGCGCGGCGGCGCGCGCCGCCTCGCTCGGCCAGGTGCACCGCGCCGAGTCCGGGGACGGCGCGCCTCTCGCCTGCAAATTGCAATATCCCGACATGGCGTCGGCGGTGGAGGCCGATCTCGGCCAGCTCAAGGTCATCTTCCGGCTTTACGAGCGCTACGACCGCGCGATCTCGACCGAGAACATCCACGCCGAGATCTCGGAGCGCCTGCGCGAGGAGCTCGACTACGCGCGCGAGGCCAGGCACATGCGGCTCTACGGCCACATGCTGCGGAAGGAAAAGGGCGTCCACGTTCCCGAGCCCGTCGACGCGCTCTCGACGCGCCGGCTGCTGACGATGAACTGGATCGAGGGGCGTCCGCTGTCCGACTTCACCGATGCGCCGGCGGACGTGCGCAACGCGATCGCGCACAACATGTTCCGCGCCTGGTACGTGCCGTTCTACGAATACGGCGTCATCCACGGCGATCCGCATCTCGGCAACTACACGGCGCGCGAGAACCATTCGATCAACCTGCTCGATTTCGGCTGCATCCGCGTGTTCCCGCCGAAATTCGTCGAGGGCGTCATCGACCTCTATTTCGCGCTGCGCGACGACAAGCCCGACCTCGCGATCAAGGCCTACGAGACCTGGGGCTTCACCGACCTCCGCAAGCCCGTCGTCGACACGCTCAACATCTGGGCGCGCTACGTCTACGCGCCGCTGATGAAAGACCGCGCGCAATCCATCCAGGAAGACAACTCGACGCGCTACGGCGCCGAAGTCGCCGGCAAGGTGCACGCCGAATTGCGCAAGATCGGCGGCGTGAAGCCGCCGCGCGAGTTCGTGCTGATGGACCGCGCCGCGATCGGGCTCGGGGCAGTGTTCCTGCGGCTGCGGGCGGAGCTGAACTGGCACCGCATGTTCCACGCGCTGATCGACGACTTTTCCACCCACGGCCTGGCCGCCCGCCAGCAGGCGGCCTTGCAGCAGGCAGGGGTGCCCCAGGCGGCCTGATCGCTCGCGCTGAAATAATCCACAACCCAGACGATACAAGGATGGGTTGTGCCTATCGCCGAGTGGTGTTTGTTTCAGTTGTATTGCGGCGATGCCGCGGCGCGTGCATTCACCATGTGAAAACTTCGCAAACCACCCCTCCAACCGCTTCTGGCATACTGTCGCCATCGAAATAATTCGACGGCCTCGCGGAAGTTGGATGGGGCCGGTGGGAGTTGCGAGATGTCCCCGGACCTGCCCCTGCACGACCACGGGCGGCGCGTGCGCGCGCTGGCCGGCACGCTGACGCGGCTTGGCATCGCGCTGTCGCTGGCCGACGCCGAGCGCGAACAGGACCAGCTGGTCGAGCAGATCGAGGCGGTGACCGCCTGCGTGGCCGAGGCCGAGGCCGAGGACCTGTGCGACGTTCGGGCCAAGCTGGTGGTGCTGCGGCATCGGCTGGAGGAGCAGCTGGGCGGCGGCATGCCCTCGGAATCGTTGACGGTGGCCTTGGCGGCTTCGCTGCTGCGCGACGTGGAGCGGCTGGCGGCGTAGATCGCGGCCCTTGTCTTTCCCTACCCCGCCCGCTTCGCC
>CAZUYG010000333.1:0-4711 GCA_964624265.1 uncultured Candidatus Odyssella sp. | reverse complement strand
GCTCTTCCGCAAGGGCGCGACGCCGATGGCCATGCGCTTCGGGCTCGTCACCGCCATGAGGATCACGGCGCCGGTGAACATCAGCACGTTGCGCGCCGCCATCGAGGCCGAGGAGCCGAGAATCGTCTGCAGCAGCGTCGTGTCGTTGGTCAGCCGCGAAACCACCTCGCCGGTGGGCGTCGTCTCGAAGAAGGCGGGCTCCAGGCGCAGCACGTTCGCGAACACGGCGCGCTGGATGTCGGCGGCCACGCGTTCGCCGATCCAATTGACGAGGTAGGCGCGGAAGTAGGTCGCCGTCGCCAGGACCGTGACGATCCCGAGTAGCCCGAGCAGCGCCCAGTCGAGCGCTCCGCCGCCGCTGTGAAGGCCTTGATCGACCAGCCAGCGCAGACCGATGCCGAAGGCCAGCATGGCCAGCGACGACAGCACGAGCGCGGCCACCGCGCCGGCAATCTTGCCCTTGTAGGGGCGGAGAAAGCCGAGCAATGGCCGGATGCGCGCGATTTCGGCGCGTTTCGGCGGGGAGGCTGGAGCGTTCAAAGGGCTTCTAAGAGGTCATTAATCCACGCGAATCGCCGCACCGGGGGCCGCTTGCCTGCCCGGCAGGGCGCCGTTATATACCCGCCTTCCGCCGCGGAGACCTAGAATGAAAAAGGACATACACCCCGATTACCACGAGATCACCGTGGTGATGACGGACGGCTCGTCGTTCAAGACGCGCTCGACCTACGGCAAGCCCGGGGCCACGCTGAAGCTCGACATCGACCCGAAGTCGCACCCGGCCTGGACCGGCGTGCACCGGCTCATGGATACGGGCGGCCAGCTCGCCAAATTCAAGAACCGCTACCAGAACCTCGGCATTCCGCAGAGCATGGGCACCGGAGCCACGCCGGCCGGCGCGGTCAACAAGCCCGAGAAGGCCAAAGCCGCGAAGAAAGAGGCGGCTTCCGCCAAGCCCGCCGCCGAAGCCAAGCCGGCGGCCGGCGCCAAGAAAGAAGAGAAAAAGAAGTAATCCGTCGGCCGGGCGGATTGTGCAAAGCGGCGCCCCTCGCGGGCGCCGTTTTCGTTTTGCGCAGGACGTTGGCCGGCGCATTGTTCCTTGCGGCAGTAACGCCTCCGCGGCGACCGGGTCGGTTGCAGGGCGGCGCGCGTTCTTGCAGCCGGCGCGAATGGCCCGCCGCGCCCCACGCAGAGGAAATTGATGCCACTCGCTCTCGTCACCGGCGCAACGGGGTTTCTCGGCCTGAATCTCGTCGAGCGCCTTGCCGCAGCCGGCTGGGAGATCGTGGCACTGCACCGCGCCGCCTCCGACACGTCGCGCCTCGCGCGATTCCCCGTCCGTCGCGCCGTGGGCGACATCGCCGATCGTGCGGCGGTTGAGGCGGCGCTGCCCGCGAACGCCGATGCCGTCTTTCACTGCGCGGCCAACACCGCGATGTGGTCGCGCCGCTATCCGGAACAGTGGCGAGACAATGTCGACGGGACGAAGGCCGTGCTCGCCGCCGCGCAGTCGCGCGGCGCCAAGCGCTTTGTCCATGTCTCCACCATCAGCGTCTATGGCCACGGACACGGGCTGATCACCGAAGACTCGCCGCAGGTCGCGCCTGCCGGTCTCGGCTACGGTCCGAGCAAGGCAGCGGCGGAGGCCGCGGTGAAAGCGGCGGCGGCGGCCGGCTACGCCGCCGTCATCGTCAATCCCGCGCACATCATCGGCCGCTACGACACGCACAATTGGGCGCGCATGATCGAGATGACGGTGAAGGGGACGATCCCCGGCGTGCCGCCGGGCGGCGGATCGTTTTGTCACGCGGCCGCCGTCGCCGACGCGATGATCGCCGCCGCCGCGCGCGGCCAGCCGGGCCGGAACTACCTGCTCGCCGGCGCCGACGCGTCGTTTCTCGAGGTGTTCCGGATTATCGGCGACCTGACCGGGAAGAAGGTCCCGCGGCGCGCGATGCCGGCTGCCGCGCTTCGCCTCTATGCACGGCTGCTGACGGGTCTTGCCGCGATCACCGGGCGCGAGCCGCAGATCACGCCCGCGATCGCCGATGTCGTCACCGGCCATGCGCGCTTTTCGTGCGATCGCGCGATCCGCGAGCTTGGTTACCAACCGGTTTCCCTCGCCGCGATGATTGGAGACGCATACGCCTGGATGAGAGATGAAGGATTGCTTGTCGCGTGATTCGCGCGGCGCTTGCAATGCGGGGCCGACTTGCGCCACGCTTCGAGGCGTGTGATACTTGCATAAAATCGCAAGTGTCGGATTCGACACACTCACTAGGGGGACGATGCCATGCCGATATTTTATCGCGAGCGCGGTCTTCACGAGCTTTACGCCGAGGATTCCGAGCGCGCCGACGCGCTCGTGTTCGGCCGCCGTACCGAGGCTTCGCGGCGCGGTTTCCTGTCGGGCTCGGGCCTCGCGACAATGACCGCCATGATCGGCGCGCCGATCGCATTCGCCGAGTTCATGCCCGGCGGCTTCATCCCGAAAGCGTTCGCGCAGGCGGCAAAGGAACCCAAACTCCTCAAGATGGACAGCAAGGCCGAGCTCGTCGTGCTCGGCGATCGCCCGCTCGTCGCCGAAACGCCGGCCTGGATGCTCGACGACGACGTGACGCCGACGGAAAAATTCTACATCCGCAACAACGGCACGCCGCCCGAGGCCCCCAAGGACCCGGACGCCTGGGAAATCGTCGTCGACGGCGAGGTGAACAAGCCGCTCAAGATCACGGTCGGCGAGCTGAAGAAGCGCTTCCGCAAGGTCAGCTACGTTCTGCAGCTCGAATGCGGCGGCAATGGCCGTGCCTCGTTCGAGCCGCCGGCGCGCGGCAATCAGTGGACGACGGGCGGAGTCGGCTGCGCGCGCTGGAGCGGGGTCGCGCTCGGCGACGTGCTGAAGGCGGCGGGCCTCAAGCCCAACGCGAAATACACCGCGCACTACGGCGCGGACGTACACCTTTCGGGCAATCCCGAGACACCGACACTCTCGCGCGGCGTGCGCCTCGCCAAGGCGATGGATCCGCACACGCTGATCGCCTTCGAGATGAACGGCAAGCCGATCCCCAACATCCATGGCGGCCCCGTGCGCCTGATCGCGCCGGGCTGGGCGGGATCGGCCTCGCACAAATGGCTGAAGCGCATCTGGATCCGCGACAAGGAACACGATGGCCCCGGCATGACGGGCGCGTCCTATCGCGTGCCGACGATCCCGGGCGTTCCGGGCGATCCGAAATTCGATACCAAGACGATGCGCATCCTCGAATCGATGCCGGTGCGGTCGCTCATCACCAACGTGAAGGATGGCCAGAAATTCCCGGCCAAGACGCGCGAGATCGCCCTGCGCGGCAAGGCCTGGGCGGGCGACAACACGGTGACGGCGGTGCAGGTGAGCGCCGATTACGGGCAGACATGGGCCGCGGCGCAGGTGGCTGCGCCGGTCAACCGCTATGCCTGGCAGAAGTGGAACGGCAAGGTGAAGCTGCCGTATCACGGCTATTACGAGCTCTGGGTGAAAGCGACCGATAGCTCCGGCAAGAGCCAGGCGCACGCCGCGCAGTTCTGGAATCCGCAGGGCTACGGCGCCAACGTCTTCCACCGCGTCCGCGTCCTGGTCGAGGCGTAGTCAGGCGACAACCGGGTGTGCCGCCCCCGCGCAAGCGGGGGCCCGCCCTGCATGAAAAGCATCTCGATGACGGCCCACGACGCCGGGCGGTGGAGGCACCGTGTCTCCGGTCCTGCGGGGAGACCCATGAAGAGCCTGCTGCCATTTCTGCTGACGTTCGCGCTCGTGTCTCCGGCGCTGGCCGACGAGCGCGGCATCGACGATTTTCCCGAGGGCAAGGGCCGCGAGGAGACGGCGAACATGTGCGCCGCGTGCCACAGCGGGCGGCTCGTGAGCCAGCAGGGCATGACTCGCGCGCAATGGGACGAAACGCTCGACGTGATGACCGCGCGCCACAAGATGCCGCAGCTCGAGGGCGACGAGCGGGCCTTGATTCTCGACTATCTCGCGGCGTCGTTCCCGCCGAAAACGCGGCGCGGCGCGCCGAACCCGTTCCTGAAGTGAGTTCGCGCGCCGGCGCGGCGCGTTCAGCGAATGTCGCGTCGGCCGGGCCACGCCGCGGGCAGGCCGAAGCGCTGGCCGCGTTCCATCCGGTCGGCCCAATCCGGCCCGTAATACGGATCGTTGCGCAGCGAGGGGCGGTACGGCTGACCCGCGCCCGGAGGCGCGCGGTCGTAGCGCAGGCCGTAAGACGGCCCGTAGTACCAGAGAGATTTCACCGGCGCGTTGCCGCCGAGCGGTGGCGCAGCCTCGAATTCGCGCGAGAGCGGAGAATTCTGCGCCGCCGAATCGGCCGCCGCGAAGGCGGCGGTCGCGGTCAGCGCGATGGCCGCTGCGCGCAAACGGACCGGCCTTCGCCAGGTCATTCCGTTCTCGGCGCGCGCCCGACCGGGCGCCCGCGCCCGGGCAGCGAATGGATGATGCCGCGGTCGCGCATGTCCATCTCGCGGATCGTCCATTCGACGACGCGCTTCAGCACAGACCCGAGCGCCTCGTCGAAGCCTTCCACGAGCTTGTCGATGTCGACACCGTCGAGCGGGTGCAATCGCTCGAAGCTGCGGTTGGCCACGATTTCGCGCGCGGGCATGCGCACCAGCTTGGCGCTGACCACGACCCGGACCAGGGGCTTGTCCGTGTCGTAAAGCT
>CAZUYG010000332.1:0-4713 GCA_964624265.1 uncultured Candidatus Odyssella sp. | reverse complement strand
GACGGGCTCGAGCACGTCCGCACCACCGACATCTTCGACAACGACACGGTTCCCGCCGGGCTGCTGCGAGCCCACCGCGTGGCCGATGGCGTCTGGGGTCGCCTCGTGGTCCACTCCGGCACCGTGAGCTTCGTCTTCGACGACGAACCCGAGCATCCGATCACAGTCTCTGCGGGGGACGCCGTCGCGATCCCGCCGGCACGACAGCACCACCTCGAACTCCATGACGCTGCGAGCTTCGCCGATCTGGGAGGGCCCAACTTCCTGTTCGACGCGCTCTCCGATGCCGCCGCGAAGGAAACCGGGATCACGGTCACCAATCTCGGCAACGGCGCCGTGCGCGTAACGTTCGCCGCGAACGCGTCGACGACGCAGCTCGAATTCGACATCACGCCGTCGGCCGACAGCATCGACGAAGGGGTGGAAGACTTCCGGCTCGTGCTCGAGAATTCCACCGCGGCGAACGGTGCCCAGGCCGCGGACATCGTGCCGGGCGAAGGCACGAGCTATGTCGAAAGCCACATCGTCGAATCCGACGAATACTCCGTGGTTTGCGGCTGCGAGGAGGACGAAAACACGCCGCCCGAGGCGAACAACGATCGCGCATCGACCGAATGCGGCCTGCCGGTCACGATCGCGGTGCTCGCGAACGACGACGACGCGGACGGCGATGCGCTTCGGATCGAGGCCTACACCAGCGCGTTCAACGGCACTCTCGTCAACAACGGCGATGGGACCTTCACCTACACGCCGCTCGCCGGGTTCACCGGCACCGACAGCTTCAGCTACGCGGTCGGCGACGGCAAAGGCGGGATCGATACCGCCGTGGTCCGTATCCGGGTGGAAGAGGGTGAGGTCTGCGATTGCGACATTCCACCGCCGCCGACCTGCGACGGGCCGGATGGAAAGTGGTCGAGCCGCAATGGCGGAATGAACGAGCGCAACGCCGGCACGAATGCCGCGCTGGCCGCGCTTATCGGCCTGCCCCTGGCCGATCAGCTCGAAGAACAAACCGGGCAGCCGCAATCGCGCACGTGGGACGACGCGCAAAAGGGCGAGAGCGGCGAGCATCGCAACGGCTGGCACGATGGCGGAGACGACGACGGTGGCCGGCACGGCCGGCACGGCAATGGCCACGCCGAACGCGGAGACAATCAGGACGCCGGCGAATCCGGTTGGCGCTGGACCAACTGGGACGGCACCGAAAATGGCGCTCGCTCCGGCGATCATGCCCAATGGGCCACAAGCCACGCGGGCCGCAGCGGCGACGGCGACGGAAAAGACTGGACGAACGCGAACGGCGACATCGCCGAGAGCGGCCGAAGCCAGAATTTCGGGCCGGGCCAGGCGCAGGAAAGCGCGCCGAAGATCATCGGTACGCCCGGTGCGGACGAACTCGTCGGCACCGTCGCCGCCGAGACCTTGATCGGCGGCGACGGTAACGATCTCATCATCGGCGGCGGCGGCGCCGACGTGCTCCGCGGCGGCGCCGGCGACGATGTCCTGGTGGCCAAAGCGGGCTTCGCGGAGATCCACGGCGGCGCCGGCTTCGACACCTTCAGGTTCGATGACAGCGGCGTGCTCGATCTCTCGCTCCTCGCCGGCAAGGTCACGGGCATCGAGCAGCTCGACATTACCGGCACCGGCAATGTCGAATTGAAGCTCACGGTCCAGGATCTGCTGACGATGACCGATAGCGGGCATCAGCTGACGATTCTCGGCGACAGCGGCGACAAAGTTTCGGCCGATTTCAGCGGCCACAATGTCGCCGTCGCGGACATGGGCAGCTTCACGCGCTATGTCATCGATGGCGGTGCCGCGACACTCGACATCGACAACCACGTGCAGAAAAACATCATCGGCATCTGAGGCGGGCCGGGGCCGGCGTTCGCGCCGGCACCGGCCTTCGCCTGGGAATACGCCGAGCGGTGCTGCCATCACCGCAACTGATCAGGCGCTTGGCCTGGGAGCGGCTCGGCGTAGCCGCGCGAGGGAAGCGGACCTATGGACGGCTCCGAAGCGGCAGCGGCCCAGCGCCGGATGGAGATCGCGCAATCGCGCGGCTTTGCCGCGTGGCTTGCCGAGCGCCGTTTGTCGGTGGCGCTGACCACGGGCGAGTCCGGCCGTCTCGTTCTGGTGGGGCCCGGCGCCGAGGGCAAGCTTTCGCTGTTCGTGCGCGGGTTCGACGGCGCCTATGGCGTCTCCGGTAACGGGCAGTCGCTGCTGATGGGAAGCGCGTTCCAGATCTGGCGCTTCGAAAACGCGGTGGCGCCGGGCAAGAGCGCAGCCGGCTACGACAGGCTGTTCGTCCCGCGAGTCGCGCATACGACCGGCGACGTCGGCGCGGCCGACGTCGCCTTCGCGGCCGACGGCACGATCCTGTTCGCGAGCGCGCTGTTCAGCTGCGTGGCCGCGGTGAGCGAGGAATTCAGCTTCGAGCCGGTGTGGCGTCCGCCGTTCATTTCGCGGCTCGTGCCGGAAAGCCGCTGCAATCTCACCGGTTTCGCGCTCGATGAAGGGCTCCTGCGCTACGCGAGCATGGGCGCGGCGTCCGACGATCCGAGCGGATGGGAGCGGGGTATCGCCGGGGCGGGGCTGGTCATGGATGCGGCGAGCGGTAGCCCCGTCGCCGCGGGCCTGGCGCTGCCCGTCGCCCCGCGTCTGCATGGCGGGCGGCTTTGGATCGACGAGGCGGCGAGCGGCCTTTTCGGCTTCATTCATGTCGGCACCGGGACGTTCGAGGAAGTGGCGTTCTGCCCCGGCTGGCTTTCCGGACTCGCCTTTGCCGACGGCTTCGCGGTGGTCGCGACTTCGATGACGCGCGGCGGGCGCGGCGTCGGCGGCCTGCCGCTCGAGCGCAATCTCGAAACCTATCGCGCCAGGGCGCAGACGGCGCTCTGCGTGGTGGACCTCGCGAGCGGCGACGTCGTGCACTGGCTACGCTTCGACGGTCTCGCCGAAATCCGCGACGTCAGCCTGCTTCCGGACACCATGCGTCCCGCGGCCCTCGGCCTCGCCGGCGAAGACGTCCGCCGCGTGCTGAGCATCGGCCCGGGCCGATCGGCCGGGCACGGCCGGCGCGGCGGGCAGGCGGAATAGCCCCGGCGCCGCCGGGAACGCCGGCTGCCGGCGCGTTGCATGGCCAGTCTCTTTGTGCTTGAACGCGCGCGCCACGATCCAGCGAAGCGCCGAACCATGCCTGCCTTCAAAACCCTCGACGATATCGCCGTTGCCGGCAAGCGCGTCGTCTTGCGCGCCGATCTCAACGTGCCGATCAAGAACGGAAAGGTGACCGACGAGACGCGCATCGTACGGCTCACCCCCACGATCGCCGAGCTCGCGAAGAAGGGCGCGCGCGTCGTCGTACTTTCGCATTTCGGCCGGCCGGGCGGCCAGCCGGTGCCGGAAATGTCGCTCATGCCGCTTTCGGCGCCGCTCGCGAAGGCACTGGGCGGCATGAAGGTGCATTTCGCCGCCGATTGCGTCGGGCCGGCGGCGGAATCGGCGGCGAACCAACTTCCGGCCGGTGAGATCCTGCTGCTGGAAAATCTGCGCTTTCACGCGGAGGAAGAGGCCAACGACACCGGATTCGCGAAACAGCTCGCGGCGCTCGGCGATATTTACGTGAACGACGCTTTCTCGACCGCGCATCGCGCGCATGCCTCCACAGAGGCGATCGCGCGCCTGCTGCCGGCGGTCGCCGGCCGGCTCATGGAAGCGGAGCTGAAGGCGCTCGGCGCGGCGCTCGAAAGCCCCGAGCGGCCGCTCGCCGCGGTCGTCGGCGGCGCGAAAATTTCGACGAAGCTCGATCTGCTCGGAAACCTCGTGGCGAAGGTCGATCATCTCGTGATCGGCGGCGGCATGGCGAACACGTTCCTCAATGCCGAAGGCTTTCCGGTCGGCAAGAGCCTTTGCGAGCGCGATCTTGCGGAGACGGCGCGCGACGTTCTCGCGAAAGCCAAAGCGCGCGGCTGCATGATCCATTTGCCAACGGACGTCGTCGTGGCGAAGGAATTCAAGGCCGGCGCTGAGAACAAAGTGGTCGCACGCGAGAAAGTCGGCGCCGACGACATGATCGTCGACGTCGGCCCCTATACCGCGCGGCAGCTCACGCACCAGCTCGAGAAGTGGAAAACCCTGGTGTGGAACGGGCCGCTCGGGGCGTTCGAGCTGAAGCCGTTCGATGCGGCCACCAATGTCGTCGCCAAGGCCGCGGCGCGGCTCAGCAAGGAAGGCAAGCTGCTCAGCGTGGCAGGCGGCGGCGACACGGTGGCCGCGCTCAACAATGCCGGCGTTGCCGCGGATTTCAGCTACGTCTCCACCGCCGGGGGCGCCTTCCTCGAATGGCTGGAGGGCAAGACGCTGCCGGGCGTGGCCGCGCTGGAAGCGGCGGCGAAGCGCTAGGCGGTCGAACGCCCTCTGCCCGGGGCCCGCGCGATTCCAGGCTTCGCGGTGTGGTCAGGCGATCGTTGCCTCCGCTTTCATCGCCAGGGCGCCGCCATTGTCTTCGGCCCAGAGCAACAGGCCGCCGCCGTCGGGCTTACCCGCGATGCGGAACGGGCCGGTGTCGAACACCGGGCGGAACGCGCGGAACGCGAAGGCGCCCAGCGCCGCATCCGGCCGCTCGCGGCGCACGAGATCGAGCAGCAGGATCGCGAGCAGCGGCCCGTGCACGATGAGGCCGGGATAGCCCTCGACCTGCGTGACGTAGCG
>CAZUYG010000331.1:0-4729 GCA_964624265.1 uncultured Candidatus Odyssella sp. | reverse complement strand
ATCGTGCGATGCCACCACGAGCGTGGCGCCGATCTCCGCCGTCAGCTCCCTCAGCAGCGTGCAAACGGTGGCCGCCGCCTCGCCATCGAGGCTGGCGGTGGGCTCGTCGGCGAGCACGATCGCCGGCCGCGGCAGCAGCGCGCGGCACAGCGCCACGCGCTGGCGCTCGCCGCGCGAAAGGCGCTCGACGCGCCGGCGCGGATCGGGAACGCGCGCCCGCGCCAGCAGCTCGCGCGCGCGCGCGCGGTCGCCGGCGGCGGGCGCCCAGCGCGCAAAACGGCGCGGCAACAGCACGTTTTCCTCGGCGCTGAGACCGTCGACGAGATGAAAGTCCTGGAAAACGAGCCCGAGCGCGCGGCGGCACCAGCGGTCGCGCTCGGCTCCGGACGCATTCTCCAGCGCCATACCGTTCCAGCGGATCGAGCCGGCGGTCGGCCGCTCGATTCCGGCCAGCAGATGCAGCAGCGATGTCTTGCCCGAACCCGACGCGCCGGCGATCCCGATCGCGCTGCCGCCTGGTTCCCGCCAGCGCGCGATGTCGAGCACGGCCGCGCCGCCGTCCGGCGCATAGCGGAACACCAGGCCGTCGACCTCGAGCGCAGGGCCGGGCTCAGGCGCGTCGGTATTCGGCATCGACGATGCGCACCTGGCTCACGAACGCGGTGTCGGGATCGGTCCACGAGCCGACCTCGAGCCTGCCGCCGACGCGGATGCGCTCGTTCGCGCTCACGAGCGCCTGCGCGCGGCGGAGATAGATCACGACGATGTCGACCGGCCAATCGGCGTCGGATTGGCAGAACGGGCAGATCGCCATCGGCTCGCGGGTCAGAACGAAGAACTTGCTCTCGGCCTTGAGCGGCGGCGCCATGTACCCCGTCATCTCCACCGCCGCGCCGCGCAGCGACAGGAGCCGTTCGGAGAATTTCAGGCCCTCGACGCCCATGCCGCGATAAAGCTCGTCGAACGCCAGCGTCGCGGCGCCCGCCCGGGCGAGCGCGGGCGGGAGCGCCAACGACGCCCCCGCACCGGCCAGAAACAGGCGCCGCGTCGCGGCCATCCGCTTATTTCGCGAGCTTCAGCACCTCGGCGATCACGCGGAACACCTCGGTGTTGTCCATGAACCCGTGGAACTTCTCGGCGCCCGGCCCCCAGGCGCGCAGCACGACGTCGTCCGCCGTGTGCACGCCGGTATCGGCCGAACGGGGCAGGTTGCCCGGCCGGAACTGCGCACCGGGCACGTCCTTGTATTTCTCGTTCGCCGTGTACTTGCGGTCGGGCCCGGCCACGGCCGGAACGTTCGGCCCGTCGAGCTTCGGACGGTACGTCTCGTAGTAATCCGGATGATTGCCGAAGAAGACCGCGAGGCGCTTCGAGACGTCGACGCGCGGCGGGTAGCCGCGCGCATCCGGCGCCGGGTAGTTCGGATAGCCGGCGTCGGCGTAAACGCCCACCTTCTCGCGCATTTCCGTGCCCGGCTTGTCGTCGTCGACGGTGCCCACGATCGAAATGCCATGGGTATGATCCGGCACAACGATGACCAGCGTGTCGTCGCGCCCCTTGGCCCAGTCAAGAACGACCCCGAGCGCCTTGTCGAGCATGATCGTGTCGTAAACCGCGCGTTCCCAGTCGAGCGGATGCGAGTACTTGTCGATATGGCCCGATTCGATCATCAGCACGAAGCCGTTCGGGTTGCGCTCGAGGACTTTCAGCGCCGCCTGAGTCTGTCCGGTGAGGTCCGGCTGCTCGGGGAATTTGCTCACCGTTCCCTTCTTGAGGAAAAATCGGTCGAGCGCGCCGTCCATGTTGCGGAGATTGAACAGGCCGAGCAGCCGCTTCGTGTCGCCGCGCCCGGCGGCTTCGAGCATCTCCTTCTCGGTCGTGGCAAACGCGTAGCCGGCCTGCTTGAAGCGGTCGATGTAGTTCTGCTCGTCCGCGCGGCGCGAACCCGGCGTGGATTTAGGAAGGAAATTCGCGGAACCGCCGCCCATGATCACTTCGGCTTCCGATTCGAACAGCTGGCGCGTGATGATGTCGTAGTCGGCGCGCCGCCGCGTGTGCGCGACCATCGATGCCGGCGTCGCGTCCTGGATTTCGGTGTTGGTGACGATGCCGACCGCCAGGCCGAGATTGCGCTTCACCAGCGCCGCGATCGTCTCGACCTTGGGATGGTCGAGATTGTTCTTGGCGCGGCTGGCATAGACGCCGAGCGCGTTGACGCTCGATTTGTGGCCGGTCGTGTAGGCATGGGCCGAATTGGCGGAGTCGGTGATGACCGAATCGACGCCCGACGTGCCGATCAGCGCCATGTACGGCGCGCCGTCCAGCGCGAGGCGGCCGCGATATTTGCCCTGGGAGATCTGCTGCGAAAGGATTCGCGCGGCGGTGATGTGGCCGACGCTGAGGCCGTCGCCGATGAACAGGATCACGTTCTTGGCCTTGCGCGGCTCCGGCGTCCCGAACACTTCCCAGGTGACGGTCCGCGTGTTGGCGCCGTCGGTGGCCACCACCGTATAGCGGCCGGGCGCGGCGAGGGCCGCGTCGCGCAGCACGAGGGTCGAGGCGGCCTGGCCGTCTTCGCGCTCGACATAATCCGCCGCGCGTCCGAGCACGGCGGCATGGTCCTGGCCGTTGATCGTGACTTTGAGATTGCCGCGCGGCTGTACGCCGGCAAACTCGACCTTCAGATCGAACTTCGCGCCGGCGAGTATTGCCGCCCGGTCGATGGGATAAATCGTCTGCGCCGAGGCGCCCGCCGCCGAAAGTGCCAAAGCCAGCGCAACGCCAGCGCTCCGCAAGAGCCCAACCATGCCCGCTACCTCCTCCAAGCCGTCAGGGGATGCGGCCACCTTTAACCGCGAGCCATGACGGCGTGATGACGGCCGCGAGTTTCCGCTTGCTCCGGGCGGGGCCGTGACCTAGCACATCGCCTCGACCTTCCCGGCAGCCGCAAGCCGTTCGCTATGTCACTGGACTTGAACAGGTATTTCGACGACGAGCTGGCCGAGCACGCGGCCGTGGCGGCGGCCGTGAAGGGCGCGTTGCGCGAGCCGTTCGCCCGGCTCGTCGCCGTCTGCGCGCGCTCGCTGCGCGCGGGCGGCAAGCTCATGTTCTTCGGCAACGGCGGCAGCGCCGCCGATGCGCAGCATCTCGCGACCGAGTTCGTCGTCCGGTACAAGCGCAACCGTGCCCCGATCGCAGCACTGGCGCTCACCACCGACACTTCGGCACTCACCGCGATCGGCAACGATCTCGGCTTCGACGAAGCGTTCGCGCGCCAGATCGCGGCCTTGGGCCGGAAGGGCGATGTCGCGATCGGCATCAGCACCTCGGGAACCAGCCCGAACATCGTCAAGGGCCTCGAACAGGCGCGGGCGATGGGCCTCGTCGCGGCCGCGCTCGGCGGACGCGGCGGCGGCAAGATGAAGGGGCTTGCCGATCCGATCCTGATCGTGCCGTCGGACACCACGGCGCGCATCCAGGAAATGCACATCATGCTCGGCCAGATGCTGTGCGGCGCGCTCGAGCACGAGCTCGGGCTCGCGGGAGACTGAGCGATGGTGGATCGCGCGCGGCTCGCGGATGCGCTCGACCGTTTCGCCGGGGCGCGCGTCGCCGTCGTCGGCGACGTGATGCTCGACCGCTATGTTTACGGCGACGCCGAGCGCATTTCGCCCGAGGCGCCCGTGCCCGTGCTGCGGGTGCGCGAGGAATCCGAGATGCTCGGCGGCGCCGGCAACGTGCTGCGCAATCTCGCCGCGCTCGGCGTCGGCGCGACGTGCCTCGCCGCCGTGGGCGACGACGAAGACGGCAAGCGCGTCGCCGATCTGCTCGCGCGCGAGCCCGGAGTCTCGCCCCGCATCGTCACCGCGGCGGGCCGCACGACGATCCGCAAGACGCGCTTCGTGGCCGGGGGGCATCAGCTCCTGCGCGTCGATCGCGAGCGCGCGGAGGCGCTGCCCGCGGCGTCCGAGCGCCAGGTCGTGGCGGCCGTCGAGGCGGTGCTGGCCGACGCCAAGGCCGTCGTGATGTCGGACTACGGCAAGGGCCTGTTGAGCGCGCCGGTGATTGCCGCGATCCTCGCGGCGGCGTCACGTCTGAAGATTCCCGTGCTCGCCGATCCCAAGGGGCGCGACTTCGCGAAATATCGCGGCGCCGCGCTGGTGACGCCGAACCGCAAGGAACTCGGCGAGGCAGCCGACCTGCCGACCGCCAGCGATGCCGAGATCGAAACGGCGGCGCGCGCGGTGCGCGAGCGTGCCGGCATCGCGGCCGTGCTGGCCACGCGCGGCGCGCAGGGCATGACATTGCTCGACGCGACGGGCGCCGTGCACCACATCGCCGCCGAGGCCCGCGAGGTGTTCGACGTCTCGGGCGCCGGCGACACGGTCATCGCCGCGGCCGCCGCCGGCCTCGCCGCCGGCCTGCCGCTGCTCGATGCGGTGCGCATCGCGAATTGCGCGGCCGGCATCGTGGTCGGCAAAGCCGGCACGGCGGTGGCGTATCCGGCGGAGATTCGCGCGGCGCTGGAGCGGCAGGAAACGCGCGCCGCGGAGGAGAAGATCGCCTCGCGCGCAGGGGCGGTCGAGCGCGCCGCTCTCTGGCGCCGGCGCGGCCTGCGCGTCGGCTTCACCAACGGCTGCTTCGACCTGCTGCATCCGGGCCACATCCATCTGCTTGCGCAGGCGCGCGCGGCGTGCGACCGGCTCGTGGTGGGCCTCAACAGCGATGC
>CAZUYG010000330.1:0-4734 GCA_964624265.1 uncultured Candidatus Odyssella sp. | reverse complement strand
ACAAGCCGTTCCTGATGCCGATCGAGGACGTGTTCACGATCTCGGGTCGCGGCACCGTGGTGACCGGCCGCATCGAGCGCGGCGTGGTGAAGGTGGGCGAGGACATCGAGATCGTGGGTCTGAAGCCGACGCTGAAGACGACGTGCACGGGCGTGGAGATGTTCCGCAAGCTGCTCGATCAGGGCGAGGCGGGCGACAACGTGGGCGTCCTGCTGCGCGGCACGAAGCGCGAGGAAGTGGAGCGCGGCCAGGTTCTGGCGAAGCCGGGCTCGATCACGCCGCACACGCAGTTCATGTGCGAGGCGTACATCCTGACGAAGGAAGAGGGCGGCCGTCACACGCCGTTCTTCAACAACTACCGTCCGCAGTTCTATTTCCGGACGACGGACGTGACGGGGTCGGTGAAGCTTCCGGAGGGCACGGAGATGGTGATGCCCGGGGACAACATCCGGATGGAAGTGGAACTGATCCAGCCGATCGCGATGGACGAGGGCCTGCGCTTCGCCATCCGCGAAGGCGGCCGCACCGTCGGCGCCGGCGTCGTCGCCAAGATCATCAAGTAGCAAGAAGCCTCTGAATGCCGCCGGGCGGCAAAACCGAACGGCGGCATTTCGATTGGGTGCGTGAATGGAAAATCAGACCATAAGGATCCGGCTCAAGGCCTACGATCATCGCCTGCTCGATCAGTCGACGGGCGAGATCGTGAGCACGGCCAAGCGGACCGGGGCGCAGGTGCGGGGGCCGATTCCGCTGCCGACGCGGATCCAGCGCGTGACCGTTCTGCGTTCGCCGCACATCGACAAGAAGTCGCGCGAGCAGTTCGAGATGCGCACGCACAAGCGCCTGATCGACATCGTCGACCCGACCCCGCAGACCGTGGACGCGCTGGGCAAGCTCGATCTTTCGCCGGGCGTGCACGTCGACATCAAGCTCCACGCCAAGGACAAACGCTGATGCGCACCGGTGTCATCGCCAGGAAGATCGGCATGACGCGGATGTTCGCCGACGGCGGACGCCACGTCCCGGTCACCGTGCTCGCGCTCGAGAACCTCCAGGTTACGGGCGTGCGCACCAAGGAAAAGGACGGCTACACGGCGGTCCAGCTCGGCATCGGCAAGGCCAAGGCCAAGAACGTGGCCAAGCCCACGCGCGAGCAGTTCGCGAAGGCCAAGGTCGAGCTCAAGGCCGAGGTCATGGAATTCCGCGTCGACGACAAGTCGATGGTCGATGTGGGCGCCGAGATCGGCGCGAACCACTTCGTCGTCGGCCAGTACGTCGACGTGCGCGGCTGCACGGTCGGCCGCGGCTTCGCGGGCGCCATGAAGCGGCACAATTTCGGCGGCCTGCGCGCCACCCACGGCGTGTCGGTGTCGCACCGCTCGCACGGCGCCACCGGCGGCCGCCAGGATCCGGGCCGCGTGTTCAAGAACAAGCGCATGGCCGGCCACATGGGCCAGCGCTGGCGCACGCAGCAGAACCTCGTCGTGATGGCGACCGATCCGGTCAAGGGCCTGGTCATGGTCAAGGGTTCGGTGCCGGGCGCGGAAGGCAGCTACGTCACCATCGCCGACGCCGCCAAGGTGCCGGCGCACAAGGATGCGCCCAAGCCCGCCGGTCTCCGCGCGAAGGCCGAGGCGGCTCCGAAGGCCGAGGAGGCCAAGCAGTAATGGGCATCAAGGCCAAGATCGTCGATCTCGACAACAAGCCGGCGGGCGAGATCGAACTCGACGAAGCGGTGTTCGGCCTGCCGTCGCGGCCGGACATCCTCGCGCGCGTCGTCAACTGGCAGCTTGCCAAGCGCCGCGCCGGAACCGCGAACACCAAGAGCATCGGCGATATCCGGGGCACGACGAAGAAGCCGTGGGCCCAGAAGGGCACCGGCAACGCGCGCCAGGGCTCGCTGCGCTCGCCGCAGTTCCGCGGCGGCGCCGTCATATTCGGACCGAAGCCGCGCGACTTCTCGTTCAAGCTGACGAAGAAGGTGCGGAGCCTCGGCCTGAAGACCGCGCTCTCGGTGAAGCAGGCCCAGGGCAAGCTCATCGTCGTGAAGGACGGCGCGCTGGCGGCGGCCAAGACCGCCGAGCTCAAGAAGAAGCTCGCCGGTCTCGGCGTCAAGAACGCGCTGATCGTCGGCGGCGCCGCGATCGACGGCGGGTTCGCCAAGGCCGCGCGCAACATCCCGAACCTCATCGTGCTGCCGGCGCAGGGCGCCAACGTCTACGACATCGTGCGGCGCGACACGCTGGTGATGACCGAGGAAGCGGTGAAGACGCTCGCCGCGCGGCTCGGCAAGACCAAGCACAATGGCCTGACGCTCGAGGCCGCGCGGAACCAGGAGGCGCGGGCATGAACGCGAAGAAAGCGAAAGAGGCGAAGGGCGAAAAGGCCGCGAAGCCGTCGCCCATCACCAAGGAACAGATGTACCGCATCGTGCGCGCCCCGGTGATCACCGAAAAGGCCACGCGCGGCTCGGAGCACAATCAGGTCACGTTCAAAGTGGCGCTCGATGCCTCGAAGCCCGAGATCAAGGCCGCCATCGAAGGCCTGTTCGGCGTCAAGGTGAAGGCCGTCAACACGCTGCGCACGGAGGGCAAGAAGAAGCTCTTCCGCGGCATGAAGGGCCAGCGCTCGGACACGAAGAAGGCGATCGTGACGCTCGAGGCCGGCCAGACCATCGACGTGACGACGGGAGTCTGACGACATGGCACTCAGGCAGCTCAAACCCGTCACGGCCGGCACGCGCGGCGTGATTCTCGTCGACCGCAGCGAGCTCTACAAGGGCAAGCCGGTCAAGTTCCTGACCGAGGGCATCCACTCGACCGGCGGGCGCAACAATCACGGCCACATCACCTCGCGCCATCGCGGCGGCGGCCACAAGCAGCGCTATCGTCTGATCGATTTCAAGCGCCGCAAGACCGGCGCGGCGACGGTCGAGCGTCTCGAGTACGATCCGAACCGCTCGGCGTTCATCGCGCTGCTGAAGTACCAGGACGGGACGCTGTCCTACATCCTGGCGCCGCAGCGCATCCAGGCCGGCGACGTCGTCGAGGCCGGCGAGAAGGCCGACATCAAGCCGGGCAACGCGCTGCCGCTCTCGAACATCCCGGTGGGCACGATCGTCCACAACATCGAGATGAAGATGGGGTCGGGCGGGCAGCTCGCGCGCTCGGCCGGCACCTACGCGCAGATCGTCGGCCGCGACCAGGGCATGGCGCAGCTCCGGCTCTCGTCGGGCGAAATGCGCGTCGTGCGCGCGGATTGCTGGGCGACGATCGGCGCCGTCTCGAACGCCGATCACCAGAACCGGCAGATCGGCAAGGCCGGGCGCAATCGCTGGCGCGGCATCCGCGGGCAGACGCGCGGCGAGGCCATGAACCCCGTCGATCATCCGCATGGCGGCCGCACGCGCGGCAACCGCCACCCGACCACGCCGTGGGGCAAGCCGACCAAGGGCTACAAGACGCGGCACAACAAGCGGACGGACAAGTTCATTATCCGCCGCCGCAAAGCGAAGTAGAGGTAGGAGCGATGACTCGCTCGGTTTGGAAAGGCCCGTTCGTCGACGGCTATCTGCTGAAGAAGGCCGAACGCGCGCGCGGATCGGGTCGCAACGAAGTGATCAAGATGTGGTCGCGGCGTTCGACGATCCTGCCGCAGTTCGTCGGCCTGACGTTCGGCGTCCACAACGGCCACAAGTTCATCCCGGTCCTCGTCACCGAGAACATGGTGGGGCACAAGTTCGGCGAGTTCGCGCCGACGCGCTCCTTCCACGGCCACTCGGGCGACAAGAAAGCCGTGAAGGCGAAGGAATAGCCATGGGCAAGCCGAAAGCACCGCGGCGGCTGTCAGACAACGAGGCGATGGCCAAGGGCAATCGCCTGCGCATCAGCTGGCAGAAGCTCAACCTCGTTGCGCAGCTGATCCGCGGCAAGAAGGCGGATCAGGCCGTGCACATGCTCCAGTTCTCGCAGAAGCGCATCGCGCGCGACGTGAAGAAGGTGCTCGAGTCGGCCATCGCCAACGCCGAGAACAATCACGGCCTCGACGTCGACAAGCTCTACGTCAAGGAAGCGCATGTCGGCCCGGCGCTGATCATGAAGCGGTTCGTCGCCAAGTCGAAGGGCCGCGCCGGCCGGATCATCAAGCCGTTCGCCAACATCACCGTCGTCGTCCACGAGCCGCCCGCGCCGAAGGCGGCGCCGGCGGAAGCCAAGGAGGCCGCGTAAATGGGCCAAAAGGTCAATCCCGTCGGCCTGCGTCTCGGCATCAACCGGACCTGGGACTCGCGCTGGTACGCCGAGCGCGACTACGCGAACCTGCTGGAACAGGATCTGAAGCTCCGGAAGTTCCTGAAGCAGCGCCTCGCGCAGGCCGGCGTCAGCCGCATCGTCATCGAGCGCCTCGCGAAGCGGGCCAAGATCACGATCCACACCGCGCGCCCCGGCGTCGTCATCGGCAAGAAGGGCGCCGACATCGAGGCGCTGCGCCAGGAAGTGGCCAAGCGCGCCGGCACCGAGGTGTCGCTCAACATCCTCGAGATCCGCAAGCCCGAGATCGAGGCGACGCTCGTCGCCGAGAACATCGCGCAGCAGCTCGAGCGCCGCGTCGCGTTCCGCCGCGCGATGAAGCGCGCCGTGCAGTCGGCGATGCGCCTGGGCGCGCTCGGCATCCGCATCAATTGCGGCGGCCGCCTCGGCGGCGCCGAAATCGCGCGCATGGAATGGTATCGCGAGG
>CAZUYG010000329.1:0-4741 GCA_964624265.1 uncultured Candidatus Odyssella sp. | reverse complement strand
GAGAACCGCGCGGTCGAATGCGGCCGGATTCTCGAGGCAGCACAAGTGACCCGAATCGGGAACGATCCGGTGTACCGCGCCGGGAATACGTTCCGCCGTGTAGCGGCCCGATTCGAGGGAGACGTCCGTGGCGCCGTTGACGACGAGCGTCGGCACGGCCACCAGGCCCAGCCGCGCGCGTAGATCGACCGCCGTCCGCGCCCGGAAGATTTGGGCGATCGTTTCGCGCGAAAGCGACGGCGTCGATTCCAACGATGATTCCATGAGATACGCGCCCAATGCGCTCCGCGCGAAGTCGGGATCGGCGATCAGGCGCATGTGCGCCCGGCGCTGCTCCGCCAGGGGCCGCGCGGCATACTCATCGGCGAGCCGGGCGAATACGGGCGGATTTCCGGCCTCGCCGCCGACCAGCACGAGCGCGCGCACGATATTCGGATGGTCGAGCGCCAGCGATAGCGCGAGCGTCGCGCCGATGCTGCACCCGATCAGCGCGACATGCCGGAGCCCGCGAGCGCGGACGACACCGAGCACGTCGTTGGCCATGTCGGCGAAGGTGAACGGCGTCTCGGGCTTGTCGGATCGCCCGTAGCCGCGCAGGTCCGGCGCCACGACCGTATAACGCTGCGAAAAGTGCGCAATCTGATAGAGCCACATCGCGTGGTCGAACGGATTGGCGTGCAGCAGCACGAGCGGCGGCCCCTCGCCCGCCACTTCGTAGAAGATGTTGACGCCGTTGACGCGGCTCCAGGGCATCGCTGCGGCAAGCCGTCTCCGGGAGCGCGCGGCCCCCGGAGCGCCGTTCAAGCGAAGGCCCTATTTCGGCAAGAAGCTCAGGTCGACGAACGCGGCCGGATCGATCCGGTTCTTCTGCTGCCCTTTCGCGATCGCGGCTTCCTGCGCCTTCTTCAGGGCCTCGATGTCGATGCGCGCGGTCGGGTTGCGGTAGTTGTCGCTCATGTTGACATAGAGCGCCTCGGGCACGCGCACCATCTTGGCGTCGATCAGCGCCTTGCGCGCCTCCTTGGGCTTTTCGACATAGTACTTCGTCGCGGCGACGAAATCCGCCATGAACGCGCGAAGCACGTCGGCCTTTTTCGACGCGAAGTCCGGCGTCACGAGCACGAGCATCAGCTCCTCGTCGAAGGGCATGCCCTCCTTCGACGTGAACAGCGTGCGCACGCCGCCCTTGGCCATCTCGGCCGCCGCGAAAGGCTGCGGCAGGGCCGCGACGTCGATTTTCTTCGCGCGCAGCGCCTCGCCCTGCGCCGGGAACGGAATGATCGCCCATTTCACGTCGCGATCCGGGTTGAGGCCGTGCTTTTCCAGCGCGAGCTGAGCCCAGAGCTCGATCGACGAGCGCGCGGAGTTGTTGCCGAGCGTCTTGCCCTTGAGATCGGCGATCGTCTTGATCGGCGAATCGGCGAGCACGACGTATTGGGTGACGAAGCCCTTGCTGCTCTCCATCGAGATCGTCGCGACGGCCTTGAACTTGAGGCCCTGCGAGAAAGCGATCGTCGACGTCGCGCCGCTCGCCGTGAAGACGTCCAGCTCGCCGGCTTCCACGGCCTTGAACCGCTGATCGGTGCCGCGGAAAAGCTGATAGTCGAGCGTGTAAACCTTGCCCTGGTTCGGCGTGACCGACGGCAAGGCCTTCATCAGCCAGAGCTGCTCCTCGACGGCGGCGCCGTGGCCCACGCGAATCTTATAGGGCTCCGCGGCCGCCATGCCTGAAACGGCGAACACTGCCGCGGCAACGGCCGCGGCGCGATATGCGATGTGCTTCATGCTCTTCTCCCTCGTTCATGGGCGAACGGACGCGCGTCGCGCGAGCGCCAGCCGCCGCCGCGATGATGGCCGGGCCGCGCATGGCGGGCAAGGCGAACATCTGCCTAGCCGCCGCATTGGCGCCCTGTGCGGCGATGTAATGCCGCTTGCTCAAGCGGTTAACCGCTTGCCCGCAACGGAGGCGGGGTCTAAGAGAGCCGGGCTTTCGCGAAAGGCGCGCCGACTTGGCTCCACGCAACTGGCTCGATGCCCAGATCGTCCCGGTAATCCTGGCCGGCGGCTCCGGCACGCGCCTCTGGCCGCTCTCACGTCCGGATCGCCCGAAGCAGTTTCTGCCTCTGATCGACGACCGCTCGCTGTTCCAAAACACGGCGCTTCGACTTGCCGGGCGGCCTGGCTTCGCGCCGCCGCTGATCATCTGCAACGCCGAGCACCGCTTCATCGCCGCCGACCAGCTGCGCGCGGTGGGCATCGAGCCGCGCGGCTTCATCGTCGAGCCCGATGGCCGCAATACCGCCCCCGCCGCCGCCCTCGCCGCGCTCGCGCTGGCCAATAACGACGACGGCTACATGCTGCTGCTGCCGGCGGATCACGTCATCGCCGACGCCGATGCATTCGGCGATGCCGTCGCGCGCGGGCTGGGCGCGGCCAGGCTGGGCAATCTCGTCACGTTCGGCATCGTGCCCGACCGGCCGGAAACGGGCTACGGCTACGTGCGCGGCGGCGAGGAGCTCGACGGCCTCTCCGGCTGCTTCGCCGTCGAGCGCTTCGTCGAGAAGCCGGACCGCGCGACCGCCAAAGGCTATCTCGCCGACGGACGCTATTACTGGAACAGCGGCATCTTCCTGGCCGGCGTGCGCGCGTTCCTCGACGAGCTGTCGCGCCATCGTCCGGACATCGCCGACGGCTGCGCCGCCGCATTGGCCGCCGCCCGCAAGGACGGCACATTCCTCTGGCCCGCGCGCGAGCCCTTCTGCGCGATCGCCGGCGAATCGATCGACTACGCCGTCATGGAGCGCACGCGGCGCGCCGTCGTGGTGCCGGTCGACATGGGCTGGAGCGACGTGGGCTCGTGGTCGGCGCTTGCCGGCGCGCTCGGCGGCGCCGGCAATGCGACCGCCGGCGACGTGCGCGCGCTCGATGTGCGCAATTCGTATCTCCGCTCCGAATCGCGTCTCGTGGCCGCGGTCGGCGTGGAAAACGTCGTCGTCGTCGAAACCCCCGATGCCGTGCTCGTGGCGTCGAAGGACCGTGTCGAGGACGTGAAGCAGCTCGTGGCCGGTCTCAAGACCGAGGGCCGGCGCGAAATCGAAACCCATCTGAAATCCGAGCGTCCCTGGGGTTGGTTCCGAACGCTGGCCGCCAGCGACGGCCTCCAAGTGAAAGAAATCGTCGTCCGGCCCGGCGCCAAGCTCTCGCTGCAGCGGCACGCCCGCCGCGCCGAGCAATGGATCGTTGCGGCCGGCGAAGCGGTCGCGACCGTGGGACCGCGACAGCACCGTCTGAGCGTGCGGGGCTATGTCGATATTCCGGCCGGCGAGGTTCACCGGCTCGAAAATCCCGGCGCCGAACCGTTGCGCGTGATCGAGGTGCAGCTGGGCTCCTATCTCGGCGAGGATGACATCGAACGCCTGGCCGACGATTACGGACGCGCCGACGAGGCCGCGCCCCCCGCCGCGCCGGTCGGCGCGCGCAAGACGCGATGACGCGAAGTTGCCGATGCGCCGCTGGATTCTCCTTGCGTTGAAGCTCGGCATTTCGGCCGGCCTGCTCTACTGGGCGTTCCGCAGTGTCGATATCGACGCTGTTGCCGGACATCTCGGCCGGCTCGACGCGTCTTGGGTCGCCGCTGCCCTCGCGGCGCTTCTCGTGCAAATCGCCGCCGCCGGCCAGCGCTGGGCATGGATCGCGACGAGGCTCGGCGCACCGCTCTCCGCCGGACGGGCCATTCGCTATACCTTCGCCGCCGCGTTCTTGAATCAAGCGCTTCCTTCCACCGTCGGCGGCGACGCCATGCGCGTCTGGCTTCTCGGCCGCGCCGACCGGCAATGGAAGCGCGCGTTCTATTCGGTCTTCGTGGATCGCGCGGCGGGCGTGGGATTCCTCGCGGTCGTGGTGGCGGCCTGCCTGCCCTGGAGCCTCGGCATGATCACCGCGCACGAGGGCCGGGCCGCCGTGATGATCATCGGTCTCGGCGGCGTGGCCGGCCTCGTGATCGGCGTCGCGCTCGGCTTCGTCACCCCCGGCACACGCGTCGGCGGCTGGCGCGCGGCGCGTCTGCTGTTGGAGATCGGGGCCGCCGCGCGCTCGGCGCTGCTCGACCGCTCCCGCGGCCTCGGCATCGCCATTCTGTCCGTCTTCATTCACCTGTTGTCGGTCGTGGCGGCGTGGTGCCTCGCGCGCGCGATCGCGATCTCACCCAATGCGCTCAGCCTGCTGATTCTGATTCCACCGGTGATGCTGATTGCGATGATTCCGGTTTCGATCGGCGGCTGGGGAATCCGCGAAAGCGCCATGGTGGTCGCGTTCGGATACGCCGGAATCGAATCGAGCCAGGCATTGACCGTTTCGGTGCTTCTGGGCGCGACGACCCTGGCCATCGGCATCGCCGGCGGAGTCATCTGGCTCGCGGAGCGCCATCCCGGGCGCGGCGCGGCGGGCGCGCAGCCCCATGGCTGAGCCCGTGCCGCTTCCCGTTCCGGAAGGCCGTGCGCCGTCCTGGCGCAAGCAGCGCATCTACGAACAGGCGGAACGCCTCGCCGGGGAACGGGACCGGTGGATCCGACGCAACCGCTATTTCTTCGAGGAAGACTGGCGCTACATGCGCTTTCTCTTGGCGCCTGGCAAACGCGTGCTCGATCTCGGTTCCGGCGCGGGCGACCTTCTCGCACAGCTCGCGCCGAACGAAGGGGTTGGAGTCGATTTCAGCCCGGCGATGACCGGAGCCGCGCGCGCC
>CAZUYG010000328.1:0-4749 GCA_964624265.1 uncultured Candidatus Odyssella sp. | reverse complement strand
TGGCCGCTGCTGTTGCGGGGCTGGCAGTCGGTGCAGAGCCGCAACCTCAACATGTTCACGCTGATCGCGATGGGGACCGGCGTGGCCTGGATTTACAGCGTCGTGGCAACGGCGGCGCCGGGGCTGTTTCCGGCGGCGTTCCGCGGTCCGGATGGCGCCGTCGGCATCTATTTCGAGGCCGCCGCGGTCATCACGGTTCTGGTGCTGCTCGGGCAGGTTCTGGAGCTGAAGGCGCGCGAGCGCACCAGCGGCGCCATTCGCGCGCTGCTCGACCTCGCGCCGAAAACGGCTAGGCGCGTCCGAGCCGATGGCACGGACGAGGAGGTAGAACTCGACGAAGTCCACGCCGGCGACCGGCTGCGCGTGCGGCCTGGCGACAAGGTGCCGGTCGACGGCAGCGTTCTCGAGGGCAGGAGCGCCGTCGACGAGGCGATGGTGACAGGCGAATCGCTGCCCGTGGCGAAGGCGCCGGGCGACAAGGTGATCGGCGGCACCATCAACCAGACCGGCAGCTTCGTGATGAACGCCGTACGCGTCGGCCGCGAGACGATGCTGGCGCAGATCGTACAGATGGTTGCCGAGGCCCAGCGCAGCCGCGCGCCGGTCCAGCGCCTCGCCGACAAGGTGTCGGGCTGGTTCGTGCCGGCGGTGATCGCCGTCGCGGTGGTCGCGTTCGCGGTGTGGTCGCTGGTCGGCCCGGAGCCGCGCTTCGTCTACGGCCTCATCGCTGCCGTGGCGGTGCTCATCATCGCCTGCCCCTGCGCGCTTGGCCTCGCCACGCCGATGTCGATCATGGTCGGCGTCGGGCGCGGCGCGCTGGCCGGCGTGCTGATCAAGAACGCCGAGGCGCTCGAGCGCTTCGAGAGGGTGGATACGCTCGTCATCGACAAGACCGGGACTCTCACCGAAGGAAGACCCAGGGTCACCGCAATCGTGCCGGCCGCGGAGATCAGCGAAGACGAGCTGCTGCGCCTGGCCGCGAGCCTCGAGCGCGGCAGCGAGCATCCGCTGGCGGCCGCGATCGTGAAGGCCGCCGAGGAGAAGAAGCGGGCGCTCGCGAGCGCCGCCGATTTCGACTCGCCGACCGGCAAGGGCGTCGTCGGCACGATCGAGGGCAAACGCGTGGCGCTCGGCAACGCGCGGCTGCTCGCCGATCTCGGCATCGACGGCACGCCGCTCGACACGCGCGCGGACGCGCTGCGCGGCGAGGGCGCCACGGTGGTTTACATCGCCGTCGGGACTAGGCTCGCGGGTGTGATCGCGGTCGCCGATCCGGTCAAGGCGAGCACGCCCGAGGCGCTCGCGGCGCTCAAAACGGAAGGCATCCGCATCGTGATGCTGACGGGCGACAATCGGCGCACGGCCGAGGCCGTGGCGAAAACGCTCGGCATCGCCGAGGTCGAGGCCGAGATCCTGCCCGAGGACAAGGGCAAGGTCGTGCAGCGCCTGCGCGCGCAGGGACGGGTGGTGGCGATGGCCGGCGACGGCGTCAACGACGCGCCGGCGCTCGCCGCGGCCGACGTCGGCATCGCGATGGGCACCGGCACCGACGTGGCGATGGAAAGCGCCGGCGTCACGCTCGTCAAAGGTGATCTCGTCGGCCTGGTGCGCGCGCGGCGCCTTTCGCGCGCGGTGATGCGCAACATCCGGCAGAATCTCTTCTTTGCGTTCTTCTACAACGCGGCCGGCGTGCCGGTGGCGGCGGGCGTGCTCTATCCGCTGTTCGGACTGCTGCTCTCGCCGATCATCGCGGCGGCGGCGATGTCGCTCTCGTCGGTCAGCGTGATCGGCAACGCGCTGCGGCTGCGGGCAACGAAACTGTGACCGCCGGTGCCGGCTACTGCACCTGGCCCGAGGTCGCCCAGCCGCCAGGGCGGGTGCGCGTCTGCGGCGCGCGGTCGCCGAGGACGCAGACGCGCCGCGCGCGCCCGTACTCGGCCGGCGCCGTTCCGCCCACATAGCGCCAGACGCGGCAGCGCCGGTCCTGAAGGCACAGATCGCGGCAGCGCTCGGGGCTCTCGATGTTCTGATAGTCGACGAAGCTCGGGCCGAACTCGATGTACACGCCGGCCTCCACGGTCGATGCGCGCGGCGGCTGCTGCGCCGCGGCGGGGGCAACGAAGCCGAAGGCGAGGGCGCCGGCGAGCGCGATACGGCGGATCATGACCTGCTCCTCGAAAGTGTCCGCGCTCGTCTTATCACGAGCGGCGTGGCCGTCGAACCCCGGCGCGGGCGCTACTGCCGCTTGGATCCGCCGAGCAGCTGATCGATCGTCGCCTGCTCGACCTTCGTCGGATACAGCGCTCGCAGATAATTCGTGTAGGAGGCGAGAAAATCCTGCTCGTAGGCCTGGCGCAGGCCTTTCTCGAACTCCTCGCGCGCCTTTTTCCTGTCGTCGTCGGTGCGTTCGTCCTTGGCCGCTTCGACCTTGAGCACGGCGTAGCCCTCGCGCGATTGCGCGATCGCGGCTTCGCCCGGTTTGACCGAGAAGACGCGCTCTTCGATCGACCCCGGCACCGCCGCGGCGCCCTCGCCGCGGTTCACCGGCTTGCTTTTCCGCACGGTGTAGCCGGCGGGCTTGGCGAGGTCCTCCAGACTTTTCCCGGCCTTGGCCTCGGCGAGCAGCCTGTCGGCCTCGGCCTTGGCGAGCTTGCCGCGTTCTTCGTCCGACCAGTCCTTGGTCACCTGCTCCTTGATCGCATCGAGCGGGCGCAGGGCCGACGGCGCGATCGTATCGACGCGCATCGTGTAGAATCCGTGATTCTTGAGGTCGACGAGATCGCCTTCCTCGCCCTTGCCCTGACGGAACAGCCGGCGCAGGAACTCGGTGTCTTCGGGCAGCCCTTCGACCGTGGCGCCCTTGTCGTTCTTGCCCTGCGCATCGATCGGCCCGATGACGGCCGCCTTCATCTTCAGCTTTTCGGCCGCGGCTTCGAGCTTCGTGCCGGCGCCCATCGCGTCGTCGAGCTGCTCGCGGATCGCGGCGAGGATCTTCGTGGCGCCGCGCGCGCGGAAATCCTTTTCGAGCTGCGCCTTCACGTCCGCCAGCGGCTTCACCGTTTCGGGCGCGATCGCGTCGACCCGCAGGATGTGCCAGCCGAACGGCGACTGGACGGGCTGGGTGACTTCGCCGACCTTGAGCTTGAACGCCGCGTCGCGCAGCGCCGCGATCGGCATCTGGCTGGGCGTCACCTTGTCGAGCTTGCTCGGCTCGGCCTTGGCGATTTCCTTGGCCACCGTCTCGAACGAGCGGCCGCCGACGAGCGCCTCGTAGGCCTGCTTGGCCGCGGCCTCGTCCTTGAAGATCAGCTGCTGCATCGTGCGCGTCTCGGGCGTCGTGAACTCGCCCTTGCGGCGCGCGTACTCGTCTTCGATGTTCTTCTCGGTCACCTCGACGCGCGCGGCGGCGTCGTCGGGCCGCACGTGGATCAGCGTGATCGTGCGCAATTCCGGCGCCGTGTACTTGGCGGCATTGGCCTTGTGGAACGCGGCGAGCTGCTCCGCCGTCGGCTCCGCCGGCTTCATCGCCGCGGTGGGGATCATCAGCACTTCGGCGGTGCGGAATTCGTTGCGGTGCGCGAAAAGCCTGTCCGCGAGCGCTTTCGGCGGGGCGGAATCGAACGTCGAAATGCTGGTGACGAGATAGCTGCGCGCCGCATTGCCTTTCAGCAGCGCGACGTAGGTCGCCTCGCCGTAGCCCGCGCCTTCCAGCGCGCGGCGGAACGTCTGCACGTCGAAGCGCCCGTCGGCGCCGCGGAAATTCTGGTCGTTGACGATTTCCTGCTGCGCGATCCGGTCGGAAACGAGCAGCCCCTTGTTGCGCGCCTCCTGCGCGAACATCCGGTCCGACTGCAGCTCCGCGACGAGCGCGTCGACGAAGCCGAGGCTCTTCGCCTGTTCGTAGTCGAACTGGCGCTGCAGCCGCTCCTGGAGATTGCGGATCATGCGCTGGTACGCGTTCTCGAACTCGCGCTGGCCGACGTCCTCGCTGCCGACCTTCATCACCGGGCCGCTGCGCGAGAAGCCCTGGCGCAGCATGTCTTCGATGCCCCACGCGGCGAAGGCCAGGATCAGGACCAGGAACAGGAGACCGGCAACCCAGCCTTTTGCGTGGGTGCGGAGGGTTTGCAGTGCCATCGAACAGGGGCTCCGAAACGGCCGGGAGCGGCCGGAAAAACAGTGCCTTAGCAGCAAACCGCCGGCCATTCAAACCGGCGCGATTACGCATGGAACGTCGCGTCTGGGGCGGATTTGGGGCGCGTCAGGCGGCGATATTGGCCAGCGCAGCGGCGATTTCGGCCGTGCTTCCGGGGCGCACCAGGCGGGCGGCCTCCTTGCCGTCCTTGAGGAACACCAGCGTCGGCCACAGCTTCACGCCGAACGAGCGCCCGAGCCGCTTGCCGCTGGCGTCGGCGATCTTGAAGTGGCGCAGCCCGGCGTGGGCGGCGAAAGCTTCGGCGATCAACGGCTGCGCGCGGCGGCAATGGCCGCACCAGTCGTTGCCGAACTCGACGACAGCGGCCCCTGGCAGCGCATCGAGCTCGGCGCGCGTCGGTTCGGTTGCGGAATAGGGCTGGCTGGTCTGCATGCGGCCGGAATGGTGGCGAACGGACAGCCGCAGTCTAGCGGATTTCGCGCGGCGGCGTGACGCGGCGTTTTGCTCGCCGCCCGGCTCCCGCGAACACCGACGGATATTGCGCGCACGGTGCAGCCGGGGCATGGAGTCGGCCGCGTAATGATCGAGGACTG
>CAZUYG010000327.1:0-4768 GCA_964624265.1 uncultured Candidatus Odyssella sp. | reverse complement strand
CATCTCTGCCGCGCCGATGCGCATGCAGTTGAACGTGCCGAACAGGTTGACCGCCACCGTCTTCAGGAAGAGATCGACGCCGGAGGGCGAGCCGTCCTTCTTCACGAGGAGTTCGCCCGAGCCGATGCCGGCGCAGTTCACCAGCACGCGCGCCGCGCCCACGGCCTGCTTCGCGGCGGCAAACGCCTTCTCGGTGCTCGGCACGTCGGCGACGTTGCACTCGATCGCCACGCCGCCGATTTCCTTGGCCACGCGATCGGCGCCCTTCATGTTCATGTCGAAGATCGCGACCTTGGCGCCCTTGGCGGCCAGCATCTTCGCGGTCGCCTCGCCGAGGCCCGAGCCGCCGCCCGTGACGATCGCCGAATGGCCTTTGACGTCCATGGATGGTCCTCCCCTAAGGATCGTTCGAATTTCGGAGCGGGCGGCTCTTTAGCAGAGCGAACCCCGGCTGGCGAGGCGCCAAATCAGCCCGCCGCCGGGGGCTCGATCGGGGGCGGCGCCTTGGCGCGGCCTTCGCGGGCGGCGATCGCTTCGCGGCGGATCACGTAGATGCCGGAGGCGAAGATCACGGCCGCGCCGACCCAGGTCCAGAAACTCGGGATCTGGCTGAAGAACACCATGCCGATGATCGCGACGAAGACGAGGCGCGCGAAATCGATCGGCACGATCGCCGAGGCGTCGGCGGCCTTGAGCGCGCGCGTGTAGCAGAGATGCGCGCCCGTGCCGACGAAGCCGACGAGGAACAGCCAGCCGAGCTGCTCCCAAGAGGGCGTCGTCCAGACGAACAGCGCCGGCACCAGCGACATCGGCGTGAGGTAGATCGTCATGTAGGCGACGATCGCGTTCGGCGATTCGGTGCGCGACAGCGTTTTGATCATGATCGTGGAGCCGGCCTGCGTGCAGGCGGCTCCCAGCGCCACGGCGGCCCCGAACAGCGGCAGATCGCTGAAGCCGGGCCGGAGGATCACCAGCGCGCCGAGGAAGCCCACGATCACCGCCGTCCACCGCCGCAGCCGCACCTCTTCTTTCAGGATCGCCGCGGCGAGGATCGTGACGAAGAACGGCGCGGTGAAGCCGAGCGCCGTCGCCTCGGTGATCGGCATCAGCGCCACGCTCCAGAACCAGCACAGCATGCTGACCATGCCGACGAAGGCGCGCAGCGTGTAGAGCGGCAGGCGCGCCGTGCGCAGCCCGGCGATGCCGGCCTTCGCGATCCACGGCGCCATCACCAGCAGGCTGAAGAAGTTGCGGAAAAACGCCACTTCCCAGGGGTGCATGCCGCTGTCGGCGACATGGCGGACGAGGCCGGTCATGATCGCGAACAGCACGCAGGCCATCAGCATCCAGGCGCCGCCAACGACGATGTTGGACGAGCGCCCGGCGGCGGCGACGGTCAGGCCCGCGGTCGGGGTGCGGTCGTTCATGTCCGCCCACTTTAGAAACTGGCGCGCCGCAAGTCACCCTGCCCGCATCGCGGGCAAGCCTGCGGCCCGCCGCCCGGTTGCGCATGACGCCGCGTTCGACGCAAATTCGCGGCATCGAACCGGGAGATAACGAACGTGAACGCAGGTCCGCTCTGGACGCCCTCGGCGGCGCGCATCGGCGCCACGAACATGAAGCGCTTCATGGATATCGTGGCGCGGGAGCACGGCGCGAACGCCGCCGATTACGACTCGCTGCTGAACTGGTCGGTGTCCAGCCTCGACAAATTCTGGACCGCGGTCTGGGATTTCTGCGGCGTGAAGGCCGAGACGCGCGGCGCGCGGGCGCTCGCCGACGGCGGCAAGATGCCGGGCGCGCGCTTCTTCCCCGACGCCAAGCTGAATTTCGCGGAGAACCTGCTGCGCCGGAACGACGACGGCGACGCGCTCGTGTTCTGGGGCGAAGACAAGGTGCGGCGCCGCATGAGCTGGCGCGAGCTCAACGCCGAGGTCTCGCGGCTGCAGCAGGCGTTCCGCGCCGAAGGGCTGCGCGCGGGCGACCGCGTGGCCGCCTACATGCCGAACATGCCCGAGACGATCGTCGCCATGCTCGCCGCGTCCAGCCTCGGCGGCGTGTTCACCTCGTGCTCGCCCGATTTCGGCGTGCAGGGCATCCTCGACCGCTTCGGGCAGATCGAGCCGAAATTCCTGATCGCCGCCGACGGCTATCACTACGGCGGCAAGACCCATTCGGTGATCGAGAAGCTGGCCGAGGTGCAGCGCAGCCTGCCCAGCGTCAAACGCACGCTGCTCGTGCCCTACGCCGCCGAGAAGCCGGATATGCGCGGCCTGCGCAACACGCGCCTCTGGGGCGACTACCTCAAGACCTTCGACGCCCGCGCGGTCGAATACACGCGCGTCTCGTTCCACGACCCGCTCTACATCCTCTACTCCTCCGGCACCACCGGCGTGCCGAAATGCATCGTGCACGGCGTGGGCGGCGTGCTGCTGAAGCATCTCGCGGAACAGAAGCTGCAGTGCGACATCAAGCCCGGCGACCGCGTGTTCTGGTTCACGACCTGCGGCTGGATGATGTGGAACTGGCTGGCCACCGCGCTGGCCTCGGAGGCGACGCTGCTGCTCTACGACGGCTCGCCGTTCCACCCGAGCGGCAACGCGATCTTCGATTTCGCCGATGCCGAGCGCATGACGTGGCTCGGCACCTCGGCCAAGTTCATCGACGCCTGCAACAAGGCCGGCCTCGCGCCGATCAAGACGCACAAGCTTTCCACCGTGCGCGGCATCGGTTCGACCGGCTCGCCGCTGGTGGCGGAGGGCTTCGACTACGTCTACACGAAGGTGAAGGCCGACGTGCACCTCGCCTCGGTTTCGGGCGGCACCGACCTCGTCGGCTGCCTCGTCGGCGGCAATCCGCTGGGGCCGGTGTGGCGCGGCGAGATCCAGGCGCCGATGCTCGGCATGGCCATCGACGCGTTCGACGACGACGGCAAGCCGGTGCGCGGCGAGAAGGGCGATCTCGTCTGCACCCGGCCGTTCCCCTCGATGCCGCTCGGCTTCTGGAACGACGCCGACGGCAGCAAGTATTTCAACGCCTATTACGCCAAGTTTCCGAACGTGTGGGCGCATGGCGACTGGGTGGAGATCACGCCGCATGGCGGCTTCATCATCTATGGCCGCTCGGACGCCACGCTGAACCCCGGCGGCGTGCGCATCGGCACGGCCGAGATCTACCGCCAGGTGGAGCAGCTCCACGAGGTCGTGGAATCGCTCGTGATCGGCCAGGACTGGCAGGGCGACGTGCGCGTGGTGCTGTTCGTGCGCCTGCGCGAGGGCATGACGCTCGACGACAAGCTCGCCGAGAAGATCAAAAAGCAGATCCGTGCCAACACCACGCCGCGCCACGTACCGGCGCGCATCCTGCAGGTCGCCGACATCCCGCGCACCAAGAGCGGCAAGATCGTCGAGCTCGCGGTGCGCGACGTCGTCCACGGCCGCGCGATCAAGAACCGCGAGGCGCTCGCCAATCCGGAGGCGCTCGAGCTCTACAAGGACCGGCCGGAGCTCAAGGCATGAGCCTGCGCCTCGATCACGTTCATGTCGTGGTGCCGCGCGCGCTGGAAGCGGCGGCGAAGGCGTTCTATGGCGGGCTGCTCGGCCTGCCCGAGCTCGCCAAGCCGCCGGGCCCGCGCCAGCGCGAAGGGGCGTGGTACGACGCCGGCTCGATCCAGCTCCATCTGGCGCTGGAAGAGGTCGATCCGGCGGCGAAGCTGCCCAAGCGGCCGCATGTCGGCTTCGTTGCCGCCGATCCGGCGGCGATCGAGCGCCGGCTGGCCGCGGTCGGCATCGCGATCGAGCGTGACGGCGCGCGGTTCTTCGTGCGCGATCCGGCAGGGAACCGCGTCGAGATCGCGGCGCACGGCTGACCGGGGGCGCGCCGCGCCGGTGCGCGGTTGAAGCGGCGGAACAGACGTGCGACGGTACGGCCGATCCAGTTCGTCGGCGTCCACCCGCAGCGGGTGCGGCAAGGATGAAGCATGATGGGTCCCGACGCTTCGCGGTTCTGGCCGCTGCCCTTCGCGCCGCTGGCCGAGCTGCTTGACTACTGGCAGGCGAAGCGGGGCGGCCGCGCGGCCCCCGACAAGGACGACATCGACCCGATCGATCTGCCGCGCCTGCTGCCCGACATCGCGCTGCTCGACGCCGCTCCGCCGGGCGGCGAATTCCGTTATCGCCTGGCCGGCTCGCGTGCCGTCGCGATGCTCGGACGCGAACCGCGCGGGTTGACCCAGCGCGACCTGCACGGCCGCCCCAGCGACCCGAAGGTCCTGCGCGTGATGGCGCGTGCCGAGCGCGAGTTCGACTGGGTCGCGCGGAAGCTCGTCGGCGGCTTTCGCACCACCGCGCTCGCGATGCCCGATCGCGAGCATGTCGAGTGGGCGCGCCTGGTCCTGCCGCTCAGCGCCGGAAGCGGGCGCGCACGCCATCTGCTGATGATCGTGGTGTCGATCGCCGGCTCGCCGCATTCGGTCGCGGCGGCGGGGCCGGTCGCCTTCGGCATCGACCTCGCGCGCATGGCGCCGATCGGCTTGCCGCCGGAAGTCTCGGCGCTCTCCGACGAATCGGTGGCGGTCGCGATCCCGTGAGGCATCGCGCCGGACGGACCAGCGACCGGTTGCGCCCCCCGACGCGCTGACGCAATATGGCCGCGGGGCTGGGGGATGCCAGCAGCGCAGGGCGCTGCCGAGGGATCCTGATGACTGAAGCGTTGGCGACCGGATTTTGGCCACTGCCCTATCGCCCCTTGGTCCGATTTCTCGAGTATT
>CAZUYG010000326.1:0-4788 GCA_964624265.1 uncultured Candidatus Odyssella sp. | reverse complement strand
TTGGCGCCGTGAGAGGCTCTCCCTATCCCAACAAGGAGATCATCGTCGTCGACGACTGCTCGCGGGATGGAACGCGGGAGAAGCTGCAAAACGCCATCGCGAAATCGGCGATCGATCTGAAGGTCTTCTTCCACGACAGGAACATGGGAAAGGGCGCCGCCTTGCGGACCGGTTTCGCCGCGGCAACGGGCGACATCGTCATCGTGCAGGACGCCGACCTCGAATACGATCCGTCCGAATACGGCCGTATCGTCGACCCCATCATCTCGGGCAAGGCAGACGTCGTATACGGCTCGCGCTTCGTGGGCGCTCATCCGCATCGCGTGCTCTATTTCTGGCACCGCGTGGCCAACGGAGCATTCACCCTGCTCTCGAACCTGCTGACCAATCTCAATCTCACCGACGTGGAAACGTGCTACAAGGCATTCCGCCGCGACATCATTCAGTCCATTACAATCGAAGAGAACCGATTCGGATTCGACCCCGAGATTACCGCGAAAGTCGCCAAGCTCGGTTGCCGCGTCTACGAAGTCGGCGTTTCCTATCACGGCCGCACGTACCGGGACGGAAAGAAGATCGGCTGGAAAGACGGCGTGCGCATATTGGTCTGCATTCTGAAATACAATCTTTTCAGACGACCGCCGGGCCGATGATTCGAGGTGAGTTCGTTGGCCGCCGAGGCGCCCTACGGACCGAACGGCGTTCGATCAGAATTTCCTGGTGTGGAGGATCACGCCCACGGCCAAAGGCGTCGCCTCGAACCGTCCTTCATACCCGGGTGGCTGAACTCTTCGATCGAGCGCGATGATGGCACAGGGCATTTCGCGCTTCCGCTGTTTGATCGCCGAACGATTGGCGACGCTGACATGGAATATCCTGAAACGCTCGTCGCGCTGCCGGAGCAGGACCCAGAATGGATACTCCCAGCCGTTTTCACCGGAGAACAGGCCCACATCGCGGCAATCGCCCTTGGTCAGCAGATCGGCGGCGCGCACGTAGGGCGCGTAGAGCTGCGGCCTGGCCATGAAATAGAGCTCTTCGCGGCTCGCGCGGAGAAAGCGGGAAAGGCCGATCCTCGGCGCCGCATCGCCGCTCCACGCAAAATCGAGGATCGGGCGCGTGCCGTTGAAAAACGCGAAAGGAACCGCGCAAGCGGTCAGAACCGCAATCATGATGGCGGCGACGGACTTCGCCGTGACCCGCGCCAGCGCCATCCCGACGGCCGGGGTCATCAGCAGGAAGAAGGGGAGCAAAAGCCTGTTGCCCCATGGCTGCCAGCGCAAGATTCCGCAGAACAGGAAGAACCCGAGCATCGCGCAAGCGAGATACCATCGGGCCATCGGCTGTTTGCAGACGGCAAGGGACATCGCGGCGGCCACGAATATGACGAGCAGATGCAGGGGATTTCCGGCGTGATCCTCGTGCAGCCTGAAGGACACGGCGAAGCGCGTGCGATTGAATGTCTCTCCGTCGACCGGCGTATTCAGAGCTTGGTGTATGCGTCGGACCGCGGTCTCGATCACCCGGTTGGCGTATTCCCACGGCGTGCCGAGATTGAGCGCGACGTTCCGCGTGACGTTGGACAGCGTGGTCGTTACGCCGATCGCACCGTTGATCTGGGCCGGCATCTCGGCATTGACGCCGAGCGGATCGCCATAAAGGTCCTGATTGCGGTGGAAATGCCCCAGATTCAACGCCAGGGCGAGCGCGGCGCCCACGAACAGAGGCCAATCCCTCTTCACCCCTCGCCGCAAGACGCCCCAGAGCAGCCACACGCAGAATGGGAAGGCGAAAATGTAAGCGGTCGCCTTGGTGAGAAGGGCCAGGCCGAGCGACAGGCCCAGCGCATAGGCGAATGACGGACGGGGCGTCCGCACGTATTTGACCGTGAAGAGAACGAACGCCAGCAGCCAGAAAGACACGACGTAGTCGTTCTGCGTGCTCGTGCTCTGCAGGATGCCCATCGGCAGCGTGACGGCAAACGCCGCGCAAACGGCAGCGAGTCTCTTGTCTGCGAACTCCTCTACGATGAGCGAAACGGCGACGAGGCTTCCGACCATGGCCGCCCACTGCACGAGGTTGGCCAAGACATCGCCGCCGGCGATGAGATGAAGATGAAGAATGAAGTATTCGGCGAGCGGATTCGAAAACAGCTGCCGCGTGATCCCGGTCGGATAGAAATCAACGGAGCTGTTTTCGATCCAATGGCTCACCCGCGCCATGTGATAGGTCATCGAATCCCAATTGTTCGTCGGATACGCCAGCGCAACGAACAAACTCGTGCAGACGAACAACAGGATCGGAACGTGAAACAGGCTCGGCTTCGAAATCGGCGAGAGGCAAGGCGCGCCCTGGCTTCCCGCGCGCGCCCGCGACAAGGCCACGCAGCCGGTCAGCAACAGTGCAAACGCGGCGTCCGTCGCGGCAACGACCGGAACAGTGAGAGCCGAGAACAGACTGAGGAACTCCGTGACCACGGCCACGTAGACGCCGACAGCCAGCGCAACGTAGATCGCGGACATCCTCACGCTACGTGCCATGCTCGATCGTGTTGCATTCGCCGGTGTTCGCATGGAATTGACCGGAGGCCCCCCAGAAGCCGGCTGCCGTTCGTCCCGGGCCGATACCCGGCAGCGGGCTCCGGCACCGGGACTCTGTCCAACATCGGCCGGGCGTGCAACGCGGCCGCGGCGCGACTCGGCGCGCGGCACCAGGCGTGGCGCTGGACTTTGCGCTCCGATGCGGCAATCTGCAGGAAGGCGCATGACATTCCAGCATACATTCGCGGCGGCCACGGCGTTCGCCATTCTCACGACCGCGGCAGCAGGCACTGCGCGGGCCGAAACGCGGTCCGACATTTCCGTGCTGTGCAACGGCCGCACGCCTTGCGCGATCGTGAAATCGACGCCGGCGGGCAAGGACGCGGAGGGCCGCGCGCTGACGGTCGTCGAGATCAATCTCGGCCCCAAGAATCCGGACGGCGGCGAGGCGGCGACCTGCCGTCCCTATGCACGCGAGTTCTGGCTGCGCACCGAAGGCGTTGGACGCCCGCGCCGCGTTCTCGCGCTCTGCAACGACGGTTATGGCGCGTCCGGTGTCGGCGAAGACGAAATTGCGATCGCGCCCAACCGCATGCTGCACACGCAATATGGCGGCTCGGCCTGGCGCTGGCACGAAAAGCGCACCATCGCGCTTTCGCCGCTGCGCGTGCTGACCGAGGAGAGCTGCTCCTATCACAACGTCAACATCGGCTATTCCGTTTCGATTTGGGATTGGCGGCGCTTCGGCGGCGAGCGCCACTGGTACCCGCAGGCCTGCACCGACGGCGACAAGCGCGCGGACGACAATGCGCGTCCCGATTGGTGCGATGCGCGCCGGGCCACGCATCATCAGGCGCTGATCCCGCGCCTCGACGGCGCCATGCCGGCCGGCGCCCTCGCCCACCTCGGCAGCTGCGCCGCGACTTTCGACGAGTCCGGAAAGCGCGGCTACGTCGTCTCCGGCAAGCCGCGCGCAAACGGCGCCGAACTACGGGCGCTGATGACCTCCGCGCGCGATCTCGTCGTGAGCGTCTCCGACACGGTCTTCGCGACCGGCGCCACGACCATACTCGGCGATGACCACATCGAACTCTGGATCGGCACCGATCAGTCCGGCCTCGGCTGCAGCGGTTCCCGATTCAAGCTCGCCCAATGGGCAATCGGTCTCGACGGCAAAGTGCAACACGCCGATGGCGAGACGGCGGGACGCCCCGAGGTCGTCGCCCGCGCCGAACGCACGGATGCCGGACGCCGCCAGGTGACGCTGCATCTCCGCCTTGCCGCCGCAGAAAACGATTACCTCCGCACAGTCACGGTCGCTTACAGCAAGAGCGAGCGAGGACAGCGGGTGCGCCTGACGGCGACGAGCCCGATCAAGCGCGGCGACGAAACGACCTTGAGCAGCATCCAGAGGATCGAGCCGAGGGCGGCGCGCTGCGAAGTGCGCGACGGGCAGCTTGATCTGGTCGAGACCGGATCGCCGGCACTGCTCGGAGAAAAGTGACTCCGCTTCAGTCGACCGGTGCCAGGACGATCGCCTCGCGGCGTTCGTGGCGCCAGATCAGCTTGTCGTCACCGTCGAACCGCACGTCGCCCGTTGCGGCTCCCTCGGCGCATCCGACGGTCAGCTCGGCGCGCAGCACCGCGAAGCGGCACACGCCGCGCACCGTGACAAGCGCTCCGTCGCGGCCCGCGGTTCCATCACAACGCAGCCGCGCCTTGCCTTCGCGCGCGCACCGTTTCATATTTCCGTCACGCCCCTGGGGGGAGCCGCAAGGCTGAGAGGTCTCGGACGCGCACGTGCGCTTCAGGAGACGACCCCTCGAACCTGATCCGGTTGATACCGGCGGAGGGACAGGCGAGGCATGTCGGTCGTTTCCGGCGCATCGGCGCCGTCCATTGCAGCGTCTTCCGCACCGCCCTTCGGGCTGAGGGTGCATGCCGCCGGGCTCGATTTCGGCGGCGCGCCGCTGTTCGAGGCGCTCGATTTCGCGCTCGCGGCGGGTTCGTGGACCTGCCTGCTCGGGCCGAGCGGAGTCGGCAAGACAAGCCTGCTGCGGCTCATCGCCGGATTGGTCGAGCCGTGGCCCGGCACCATGGTCACCTGCAGCGACGGCGGCCCGCTCCAGGGACGGATCGCCTATATGGCGCAGCAGGATCTCTTGCTGCCGTGGCTGCCGGCGCTGGACAACGTGCTGCTTGGCGCGCGCCTCAGGCGCGAGCCGATCGGCACCGCGGCGCGCGAGCG
>CAZUYG010000325.1:0-4801 GCA_964624265.1 uncultured Candidatus Odyssella sp. | reverse complement strand
GATCGGCGGCAAGCTTGCGCAGATCGGCTCGCGTCTCGTGTTGGGCACCGCGCGGAAACTGGCCGACGACTTCTTCAAGAAATTCGCCGAAACCGTCGCGCCCGGCACCGCGGCGGAAAAGGTCGCGCTCGAAGCCGAAGGCCCGGCTTCGTGACGGCGCCGCACGGCGACCCGGCCGAGCGCAAGCGCGCCGCCCTGCCGCTCTGGCTGTGGATGGCGCTGCTGACGGCCGCGATCGCCGCCCTTCTGCTGTATGTGGGGCGCAATTCTTTCGCGGCTTGAAACTTCGCGGCTCGCCTCTAGACTGACTGCAATTGGGACAGGCGGCCCAAACGCCATGCGTGGCCGCTGCACTTGGGAGGAACCCTGAAATGGACGTGAATGTCTCGCTGACGGTGAACGGAAAGAAGGTCACCGGCAAGGCCGAACCGCGCACCCTGCTCGTGCAGTTCCTGCGCGAGACCTTGGGCCTTACCGGCACGCATGTGGGCTGCGACACCAGCCAGTGCGGCGCCTGCGTCGTCCACATCGACGGCGTATCGGTGAAGAGCTGCACGATCCTGGCCGTGCAGTGCGACGGCAAGAAGGTCACGACGATCGAGGGTCTCGCCAAAGACGGCAAGCTGCACCCGATGCAGCAGGCGTTTCACGAGAACCACGGCCTCCAGTGCGGCTTCTGCACGCCGGGCATGATCATGTCGGCGGTCGATCTCGCCAAGCGCAACCCGAAGCCGAGCGAAACCGAAGTGCGCGAATGGCTCGAGGGCAACATCTGCCGCTGCACGGGCTACCACAACATCGTCAAGGCGATCATGGCCGGCGCCCAGGCCAGCCACGACTGGAAAGGGTGATGCCATGACCGACATGAGCATCGGCCGCGCCGTCAAGCGGACCGAAGACCTCCGCTTCATCACCGGCAAGGGCCACTACCTCGACGATTTCCGCCGGCCGCATCAGACCTATGCGGCCTTCGTGCGCTCGCCGCACGCGCACGCCGAGATCAAGAAGATCAACAAGGCGAAGGCGCTGAAGGTGCCCGGCGTCGTTGCCGTGCTGACCGGCGACGAGCTGGCCGCCGACAAGATCGGCACGCTGATCTGCGGCTGGGTCATCAAGGGCAAGGACGGCTCGCCGCACAAGGCCCCGCCGCATCCGGCGCTCGCCACGAAGAAGGTGCGCTATGTCGGCGACCACGTCGCGGTCGTGATCGGCGAAACCCTCGACGCGGCCAAGGACGGCGCCGAAGCGGTGGAGGTCGAATACAAGACGCTGCCCGCGGTCGTCGATACGGCCACGGCTCATAAGCCCGGCAAGCCGCAGCTCCACGCCGAAGCGCCCAACAATCTCTGCTACGATTGGGAGATCGGCGACAAGGCGAAGGTCGACGCCGCGTTCTCGGGCGCCGCCAGCACCGTCAAGCTGCAGTTCGTCAACAACCGGCTCGTGCCGAACGCGATCGAGCCGCGCGCCGCCCTCGCCGACTACGACACCGGCAACGGCGAATTCACGCTCTACACCACCTCGCAGAATCCGCATGTCGCGCGCCTCGTGCTCTCGGCGTTCATCGGCATCGCGCCCGAGCACAAGCTGCGCGTGATCGCGCCCGACGTGGGCGGCGGCTTCGGCTCCAAGATCTTCATCTACGCCGAAGAGACCGTGGCGCTCTGGGCCGCCAAGAAGATCGGCCGCCCGGTGAAGTGGACGGCCGAGCGCAGCGAGAGCTTCGTCTCCGACGCGCATGGCCGCGATCACGTGACCACGGCCGAGCTCGCGACCGACAAGGACGGCAAGTTCGTCGCGATGCGCGTCAACACCGTCGCCAATCTCGGCGCCTATCTCTCCACCTTCGCCTCGGCGGTGCCGACCTATCTCTACGCGACCTTGCTGGCCGGCCAATACAAGACGCCGGTCATCTATTGCGACGTGCAGGGCGTGTTCACGAACACGACCCCGGTCGACGCCTATCGCGGCGCCGGCCGGCCCGAGGCCACCTACGTCGTCGAGCGCCTCGTCGAGGAAATGGCCGCCAAGCTCAAGATCGCGCCCGACGAGCTGCGCCGGCGCAATTTCGTGCAGGCGAACGAGTTCCCCTACACGACGCCGGTGATCCATCAATACGATTGCGGCGACTTCCAGCGCGCGCAGCGCGAGGCGCTGCGCGTCGCCGACGTGCCGGGCTTTGCCCAGCGCAAGGCCGAGGCGAAGAAGCGCGGCAAGCTGCGCGGGCTCGGCTATTCCTCCTACATCGAGGCGTGCGGCATCGCCCCCTCGGCGGCGGTGGGCTCGCTCGGCGGCGGCGTCGGCCTCTGGGAATCGGCGACGATCCGGTTCAATCCGACCGGCAACGTCTCGATCCATGTCGGCACGCACTCGCACGGCCAGAGCCACCAGACGACGTTCGCGCAGGTGGTCGCCGACCGGCTCGGCGTGCCGTTCGAGAACGTCGAGATCGTGGAAGGCGATACGGCGCGCACGCCGTTCGGCATGGGCACCTATGGCTCGCGCTCGGCCGCCGTCGGCCTTTCGGCGGTGTCGAAGGCCGCCGACAAGATCGTCGAGAAGGGCAAGAAGATCGCGGGGCACCTGCTCGAAGCCTCGCCGCAGGACATCGAGTTCCGCGACGGCAAGTTCCGCGTCATGGGCACCGATAAGGAAGTGGGCATCGCGCAGGTGGCGTTCGCCGCCTACGTGCCGCACAACTACCCGAAGGACCTCGAGCCCGGCTTCGAGGAGACGGCGTTCTACGATCCGCTGAACTTCTCGTTCCCGGCCGGCACGCACGTCGCCGAGGTCGAGATCGACCCCGAGACCGGCACGACCGAGATCGTGAACTACGCGGCGGTCGACGATTTCGGAACGATCATCAACCCGATGATCGTCGAGGGCCAGGTGCATGGCGGCATCGTCCAGGGCGTCGGCCAGGCGCTGCTCGAAGGCGCCGTCTACGACTCGGAGGGTCAGCTCGCGAGCGGCTCGTACATGGACTACACGATGCCGCGCGCCGACAACGTGCCGAGCTTCAAGGTCGAGACGATCGTCGTGCCTTCGCCGCTCAATCCGCTGGGCGTCAAGGGCTGCGGCGAGGCCGGCGCCATCGCCGCCCCCGCCGCGGTGATGAACGCCGTGCACGATGCCTTGCGCGGCGTCGGCGTCGACAAGGTCGAGATGCCCGCCACGCCGCACCGCGTCTGGTCGGCGATCCAGAAAGCGAAGAAGAAGGCCGCGAAGTAAGGGAGACGAAGATGTACGATTTCGAATACCAGAAGCCGAAGACGCTTGCCGCCGCGGCCGACGTCCTCAAGAAGAAGAAAGATGCGAAGCTGATGGCGGGCGGGATGACGCTGATCCCGACGCTGAAGCTGCGCCTCGCCAAGCTCAGCCATGTCGTCGATCTCGCCGGCATGAAAGACCTGGTCGGCATCAAGGCCAGCAAGGCCGGCGTCACGATCGGCGCGATGACGACGCACGGCGCCGTCGCCGCGTCGGCGGCGGTGCAGAAGGCGATCCCCGCCCTCGCCCACCTCGCCGACGGCATCGGCGATCCCGCCGTCCGCAACCGCGGCACGATCGGCGGCTCGATCTCGAACAACGATCCGGCGGCCGACTATCCGGCCGGCCTCGTCGGCCTCGGCGCCACGGTCGTCACGACCCAGCGCAAGATTCCAGCCGACAAATTCTTCCTCGGCATGTTCGAAACGGCGCTGAAGCGCGGCGAGATCGTGAAGGCGATCGAGTTCCCGGTCCCGAAGCGCGCCGCTTACATGAAGTTCCCGAACCCGGCCTCGCGCTATGCCATCGTCGGCGTGTTCGTGGCCGAGACGGCGGACGGCGTGCGCGTCGCGGTGACGGGTGCCGGCGGCTGCGTGTTCCGCGTGCCGGAAATGGAAGCCGCGCTCGCCAAGAAATTCGCGCCCGAATCGGTCGCCGGCGTTTCGATCCCGACCGACGGCCTCAACGAAGACATCCACGCGAGCGCCGAATATCGCGCGCATCTCGTGACGGTGATGGCAAAGCGCGCGGTGGCGGCCGCCATCGGCGGGTGAACGCTCGCCGGGGCGGGTGAGGAACCCGCCCCGACGCGTTTCACTGCTCCTGCCGAATCTTCGCCACCTGCTTGGCAATCGTGCCGGCCTGCGTGAGGGCGATCGCGAATTCGGCGAGATCGACCTTGTGTTCCTGGGCGAGATCGACGACGCCGGCCGACAACGCCGGCATGCCGTCGTAGCCGCGCAGCGCCTCGGCGAAGCCTTGCGGCTTCTCGCCCTGCATGCCGTCCAGCAGCTTGTCGCACAGGGCCGGCCATTCCGGCGCATTGACGCCGGCCAGCCGATCTTCAACTATCCAAGACAGGCCGACGCACGCGACCTCGGCCAATTGCTGCTGATACCGCTGCCCCTCGAATGCGTGCATCGCCTCGACGAAGCTCGCGACGACGAGGCGGACGGTATCGATCTGGAATCCCTGGCCTTGCGGCGGCGCTGTCACGACGGTTCTCCGGGCTGGTATGAGTTGAGTTAGCCGGGCGCTGCCGCCGACGCAAGCAGCGCCCCAGACGACGAGGTTTGAAGTGCCCGAAGGTGACAAGAGCGCGCCGCGCGATCCCAAGTCCGTCGACGAGACCGAAGCCCTGCTCGCGCGCGGGCGCTATGTCGCCGACCGCGCGCTGGCGACGGCCGTCTATCTATCGCTGAAGCTCAACCGGCCCCTGTTCCTCGAGGGCGAGGCCGGCGTCGGCAAGACCGAAATCGCCAAGGTGCTCGCCGAGTCGCTGGGCCGGCGCCTGATCCGCCTGCAATGCTAC
>CAZUYG010000324.1:0-4815 GCA_964624265.1 uncultured Candidatus Odyssella sp. | reverse complement strand
GATCACGTGGCGCATCGAGGACATCATCGGCGGCGCGAAGTCGCTCGACTTCGGCAAGCCGTTCATGCCCGATACGCTCGCGCGCACGCAGGCGCTCGGCTTCCTCTCGCCCGCCGAGCAGAAGACGCTCAACCAGATCCGCGGCCACGCCTATCTCAGCATCTTCGGCCTGGTCGAGGAGTTCATCCTGCCGTTCCTGCTCGATCAGACGCGCCCGCAGCTCCAGAAGAACGACCACGAGACGCGCGCGCTGCTGAACTTCGCGAGCGAGGAAGCCAAGCACATCCACCTGTTCAAGACGTTTCGCGCCGAGTTCGAACGCGATTTCGGCCACCATTGCGACGTGATCGGCCCGCCCGAGGCGATCGCCAAGGCCGTGCTCGCGCACAGCCCGCTCGGCGTGGCGCTGGCCATCCTGCACATCGAGTGGATGACGCAGCGGCACTATCTCGACAGCATCAAGGATGCGCAGGATCTCGACCCGCAGTTCAAGAGCCTCCTGAAGCACCATTGGATGGAAGAGGCGCAGCACGCGAAGCTCGACACGCTGCTGGTCGAAGAGATCGCGGCCAAGTGCTCGCCGGCCGAGATCGAGCAGGGCGTGGCCGACTACCTCAAGATCGGCATGCTCATCGACGGCGGCCTCGAGGCGCAGACGAAGTTCGATCTCGAAGCGCTCGCCAGGGTCACCGGCCGCACGCTGTCGGAAAGCCATGCGCGCGAGGCGTTCGAGGTGCAGCGTCAGGCCAACCGCTGGACCTACCTCGGCTCCGGCATGACGCACCCGAACTTCCTTGCGACGCTGGGCGAGGTTTCGCCGGCCGGCCGCAAGCAGGTGGAAGGCGTTGCCCCCGCCTTCTGCTGAAGCTCGGGGCTTTCCCGAGCGATCCGCCCGCCGCGCCGGCTTCCTGTCCCGGTGCGGCGGGCGCCCCGTCGTTCCGACAGGCCCGGCATCCAAGGAGAATTCCCATGAACGTCGTCTCTCCCAAGACGAAGCGCGTCAACGGCATCGACGTGAACTACCTGATGGACACGATCGACGCCGTGGCCGCCCAGCCGCAGAAAGGCCTCGTCGCCTTCGCGGTGAAATCGGCCTGGAAGGGCCAGGCGAAAAGCGAGCACACCGTCGCCTCCTATGCGCTCGGCGGCGAGATGATCGCACGCCGCTTCAAGGTGGCGTGCGACGAGCCGGTCGAACTCTGCGGCGAGAACACCGCCGCCAATCCGCAGGAGCTGCTCATGTCGGCGCTCAACGCCTGCATGATGGTCGGCTACGTCGCCGGCTGCGCGGTGCGCGGCATCGTGCTGGAGAAGCTCGAGCTCGAGACCACGGGTGAGCTCGATCTGCGCGGATTTCTCGGCATCGACGAAACCGTGAAGCCCGGCTACGACGCGCTGAAGGTCACGGTGCGCATCAAGGGCAACGGCACGCCGGAGCAGTTCCGCGAGGTTCACCAGGCCGTGCTCAAGACCTCGCCCAATTACTTCAACGTCACCCGCCCGATCCCGGTCGAGGCCACGCTGTCGATTGGATAACGCCGCCGCCCCTCACGGTCCGCGGTCTCGCGCGGACCGTGAGGGCGCTCATTCGCCCGGCGGCATCAGGTGGATGGCGTCGGCGAGCAGCGAGACGGTGGCGGCGGTGCCCGGCGCCAGCGCGTTGCGCCGCGCGGTGTGCGCGCTCACCGAGAAGGTCAGCGCCGGCGCCTCGCCGCCGGTGCCGGCGCGCAAGGTGAGCTGCGCCGTGTCGCCGAGGAACAGCACGTCCTCGATCGTGCCGGAAAGCGGATTTTCGCGCTCGCCGCGCGAGGGCCGCTCGCGCCGGTGCAGGACGATCGCCGCCGCCGGAATCATCCACGCCACGGCGGCGCCCGGCGCAAACCGCCCCGCGTAGCGGTCGTCGTCGCGCGCTTCGAGCGCGATCTCGCCCCAGCGCAGCGAGAGCAGGCCGGGCGGCCCGCGCCCGGCCACCGTGCCGGCGAAGACGTTCGGCTGATCCATCAGCCGCGCCACCAGCGGCGTGGCCGGCCGGTTCGCGATCTCGTCGGGCGTGCCGTGCTGCAACGTGCGCCCATGATGCAGCACGCTCATGCGGTCGGCCAGCGCCGCGGCTTCGGCGAGATCGTGCGTCACGAGAATCGTGGGCGCGGCGATTTCGCGCCGCAGCAGCGCGAGTTCGCGCTGCAGCTTGCGCCGCGTCACCTGATCGACCGCTGCGAACGGCTCGTCGAGCAGCAGCACGGCCGGCTCGCGCGCCAGCGCCCGCGCCAGAGCCACGCGCTGGCGCTGCCCGCCCGAAAGCGCGTCCGGCCGCCGGTCTTCGAGCCCTTCGAGGTGCACGCGGGCGAGTAGCGCGCGCGCCCGCGCGTCGCGCGCGGACCGCTCGACGTGGCCGAGCGCCGCCGCCACGTTGCCGAGCGCCGATAGGTGCGGGAACAGCGCGTAGTCCTGGAACACGAGGCCCGCGCGCCGGCGCTGCGGCGGCAGGAACACGCCCGCAGCGGCGTCGAACCAGGTCTCGCCGTTGCAGGCGATGCGCCCGGTGCGCGGGCGGATGAGGCCGGCGATCGCGCGCAGGATCGTCGTCTTGCCGGCGCCCGAGGGGCCGACCAGCGCCAGCAATTCGCCGGGCCGGCACGCGATCTCCGCGTCGAGCGGGATCGGCGCCGGCTGCGCGAGGTGCGCGGAGAGGCCCGCCATCGCGCGGCCTAGCGGCGACGGACCAGCCCGCGCTGGCCCAGTCCGTAGACGACGCCCACCGCGACGAACGACAGCGCCAGCAGCGCCGCCGACATGATCGCCGCGTCGTTCATCGCGAAGGCCTGCACGCGGTCGTAGATCGCGATCGAGATCGTGCGGGTTTCGCCCGGAATGCTGCCGCCCACCATCAGCACCACGCCGAATTCGCCGAGCGTGTGCGCGAAGGTGAGCGCCGCGGCCGAGGCGAGGCCGGGCCAGGCGAGCGGCAGCTCGATCCGCGCGAACGTCGCCGTCCGCGAAAGCCCGCTGCACCACGCCGCCTCGCGCAGCTGCTCGGGCACCGCCTCGAACGCGCGCTGCAGCGGCTGCACGGCGAAGGGCAGGTTGACGAGCAGCGACGCGACGACGAGGCCCTCGAACGTGAACACGAGCGGCCCGCCGAACACGGCCTCGTAGGCCTGGCCGAGCGGCGCGGCGCGGCCGGCCGCTGCGAGCATGTAGTAGCCGAGTACGGTGGGCGGCAGGACGAGCGGCAGCGCGATCAGCGCCTCGACGAAGCCTTTGCCCGGAAAGCGCCGCCACGCGAGCGCGCGCGCGATGAGGATCGCGAGCGGCAGCAGCAGCGCGGTGGTCCAGAGGGCCAGCGCGAGCGAAAGGCGCAGCGAGGCCCAATCCATCGGATCAGCTGCCGCGGCCCGGCACGGAATAACCGTGCCGCTCGAACACGGCGTGCGCCGCCGGCGCCTGGAGATAGCGGTAGAACGCCTCGGCGGCCGGACCGGCCGCCTTCATCAGAACCATGCGCTGGCTGAGCGGCTTGTGCCACGCGGCGGGAACGACCGCGTGGCGCCCGCGCCGCGCAAGCTCCGGCGCCAGCGCCAGCGAGAGCGCGATGAGGCCGCCTTCGGTCGAGCCGGAACTCGCGAATTGCGCGGCCTGCGCGATGTTCTCGCCGATCACGAGGTGCGGTTTCACGGCGTCCCACAGGCCGGCGTGAGTCAAGGCCTCCACCGCGCGCTGGCCGTAGGGCGCCACCTCGGGATTGGCGATCGCGAAGCGCTTCACCGTGCCGGCGGCGAGCGCGGCCTTGAGCCCGGCGAGGCTTTCGTCGGGCACCACCGGCGAGCCGTGCGGCGCGTAAATCACGAGCCGTCCGGCCGCGTAGACCACGCCGCGGTCGCGCGTGAGCCCGGCATCGGCGAGGCGGAACACGTTCTCCTCGTCGGCGGAGAGGAACAGCTCGAACGGCGCGCCCTGCCGGAGCTGCTGCGCAAACTTGCCCGAGGAGCCGGTGGAGACCTTGAGCGCGTGTCCGGTCTCGCGCTTGAAGCCCGCGGCAAGCTCCTCGATCGCGAACTTCACGTTCTCGGCCACGGCGATGGCCGGCGCGGTTTCGGCGCGCGCCGCGGCGGCGACCATGCAGGCGGAGAAAGCGAGTAGAATCGCGCGGCGGAATTGCATGCCCAGCGGCTCCTTTACCGATATAGCCAATTGACCATATCGCCTCGGCCCGCACAAGCCGGAGGTCAGGCCTTGTAGGCGACGAGGATCGCGCCGCCGCCGATCATCGCGACTCCGAGCCAGTTGAGGGCGCTGAGCCGCTCGCCGAGGAACAGCGCGGCGAAAACCGCCACCAGCACGACGCTCAGCTTGTCGATCGGCGCCACGCGCGCGGCGTCGCCGATCTTCAGGGCGCGGAAATAGCAGAGCCACGAGGCGCCGGTGGCCAGGCCCGAGAGCGCAAGAAAGGCGTAGGTGCGCTGCGTTACCGCCGCGAAGCCGCGCCACTGCCCCGAGGCGAGCAGGATGCCCGCGATCGCGAACAGGATGACGACCGTGCGGATGAAGGTCGCGAGGTCGGAATCGACGTTCTCGACGCCGGCCTTGGCGAAGATCGCCGTGAGCGCGGCGAAGACGGCGGCGGCGACCGCCCAGAACTGCCACGCGGCGAAGAGGGTCTGCATCGGCGGCTCCTTCCGAAGGCCCGCCGAGCGTAGCAGCGCATCGCGCGGCGCGGCTACGGCTTCGCCAGCATCCGCCGCAGCGCCGCGGCGTCGCGCGCCGTCGCGCGCTGCGTCGCCGCCTCCATGCGGCGATAGCGCTTCAGCACGCCGG
>CAZUYG010000323.1:0-4819 GCA_964624265.1 uncultured Candidatus Odyssella sp. | reverse complement strand
GGCACGATCTTCGCGACCGCGACCGTCACGGTCACCGCGCCGAACTATTACTTCAACGGCGACGTGCACGCGACGGCCTACGGCATCCGCGCGGGCGAATACTACTTCGTCTCGAACGCCGGCAGCATCTACGCCACGGCCTACGCGACGCTGCCGGGCGGCGCCGAAGGCAACTCCTACGGCAACGGCTATTTCTGGGATCACAGCGCCGGCAACAGCTACAACCGCCCGGCGCGCGCCTACGGCATCAAGGCCGACTGGTATGCGGCCGTCACGAACGACGGAACCATCTGGGCCAATTCGTTCGTCAGCGTCGGCGGCACGATCCTGCAGGGTGAAAACGATCCGTCGTCCGCCTTCGGCATCTACACCAAGGGCGGCAACATCATCACGAACAACGGCATCGTGGGCGTCACCCGCATCGGGCCGATGCACTGGGCGGTGTTCATGGCCGGCGACGGCCAGTACTCGTCGCTCTACAACTACGGGACGACGGTCGGCTCGATCCATGTCGGCGGCTACGGCGACACGGCGCAGAATTTCGGGACGATGGTGTTCCGCACGCTGCAGCCGACCGACGGCATCCTGCAGACGGACAACGGCATCTACACCGGCGAGCTCTGGGCGCGTTACGGCACCTACGACCGCATCGTCGTCCACACCAACGCCTCGTTCGACACCACGAACGGCACGATTCTGATCAACCCGCTCGGCAATGCCGGGCTCTACGGCGAGCGTACGCGGTTCCGCTACTTCATCGATTGCGGCGAGGCGTCGAGCTGCAGCAACGTCGCCGGCCTGACGACGGGGCAGCAGGCCAATCTCAAGAGCACCAGCGCCTTCCTCGTGCCCTCGCTGGATACGCCCGCCGAGCCCTACAACAGCACGCAGGGCTACGATCTGATCCTGACGCGCCTGGCGTTCACCACGCCGAACCTGCCGGGCAACCAGGGGACGCTCGGCGGCGGCCTCGAAGGCCTGTTCAACGCGGTGAACCAGGATCCGAATGGCCCGCTGGCAGGCCTGCTGGCGAAGATCCAGGTTCTCGGCGGCAACGACGTGCCGGGCGCCTACCAGCAGCTCGCCGGCGAAATCATCGCCAACGCCAGCGACATCGGCTTCGCGAACGCGGGCCAGCTGCTGGGCATGCTGTTCGGCCGCCTGAACGAGTTCCGCGGCGGCGTGCAGAGCGCCGCGCGCAGCGTGCAGTTCGCGTCGCGCGATTTCGACATCGCGCAGGCGCCGCCGGGCGCGTCGCGATCCTCCACGTCGGTCCCCGGCATGGGCCGGTGGATGGGCTTCGTCAGCGGCTATGGCCAAACCGGCCAGGTCGATTCGCAGCCCGGCATCTCCGGCGCGCGGTTCAACGTCGCCGGCGGCATGGCGGGCATCGAGTACAATTACAGCGAGACGGTTCGCGTGGGCTTCACGATCGGCGCCGGCTCGTCGTGGGTGCGCCTCCAGGATCTCGACAGCCGCGCGCGCGGCACGTTCTTCCAGGCCGCGCTCTACGGCAGCTACGCGCCCGGCCCGTGGTACGTCGACGGCGCGGTGGGCTATGCCCGCCACAGCATCGACACGAAGCGCTCGGTGGTGTTCCCGGGCTTCGCCAACCAGCTCGATGGCAGCACGTCGGCGAACCAGTTCATCGGCGGTTTCGAGACCGGCTGGCGCTTCGACATCGATCGCTTCCAGGTGACGCCGTTCTTCGGCATGCAGATGAGCGTGTTCTCGCAGAACGGCTACACGGAGTCGGGCGGCGTCGCGGCTCTGGCCTACGAAGACGAGACGACGATCTCGGCCCGCTCGAGCCTGGGCGTCCAGGTGCGGACGACGTTCCGCATCGGCGAAACGATGCGCATCGATCCTTATGCGCGCGTCGCCTGGGCGCACGAGTTCGGCGACCGTTCGGCCACGGTGACGGCGAGCTTCGTCGGCGCCCCCACGTCGAGCTTCCGGGTAACGGGCGCGCGGCGCGACCGCGATACGTTCCTGCTCGGGGCCGGCTTCGAGATGACCGTTACCCCGACGATCGGCCTGTTTGCCGGCTATTCGGGCGATGTCTCGAGCACCGGCAACTCGCACGCGGGCTCGGCCGGCGTCCGGATCCGCTGGTAAGGCGCAAGCCGCGCGGCACGCCGTGCCGCGCGGCCGCCGCTGCAGGCGGGCCATCGGCCGCTGTGTAACGGTCCCCATCCTGTGCTATGAACGCTGCCGTCCGCGAACGCTTGGCCGTTGCGCGGGTGCGATTCCACGATTCTAGAAAGAGGGCGCTTGCCATGCTTCGGATTTCACGCCGCGCGCTGCCGTTTCTTGCGCTTGCTCTGGCCGCTTCCGCCGGCGCCGCGCACGCGCAGAACGCCGCGACCGTCGAGGGTTTCCGCTCGGCCCGCTTCCAGATGACCGAAGAGCAGCTGCGCAAGGCGATCGACGGCGACTTCAAAGGCGCCAAGATCGAGAAGCGCACCGACGCGGCCGCGCGCACGCAGGTCCTCAGCATCCGCATTCCGGACCTGATCGCCGACCGCGGCATCGCGCAGATCAACTACACGCTCGGCTACAAGTCGCACCGGCTCATCCAGGTCGACATCATCTGGAACAAGAGCATCGATCCGAAGATCACGTCCGAGGGCCTCAATGCCGTGACGGCCAACCTGCGACAGACGATGGTCGAGCGCGGCTTCAAGAAGGAGAAAACGGTGGTCAACGCGGCCACCGACCGCCCCGACGTGATCATCTTCTTCCGCGGCGAGGACGACGAAGGGCGGGTGGCCGCCGTCGTCGGCCGCTTCCTGTTCGATCCGAAGGCGGAAGAGGCCAAGCGCGTCAAGATCGACGAGCCGATCTCGGTCGTGCTGAGCTACATTCTCAACGCCAAGACGCCCGACGTCTTCAAGCTCGAACGCGGCAAGTTCTGAGCCCGCGCCGCCGTCGCTCCGCGGCCGCGGCGGACGATGAAGCCGGACAGCGCCGCCGCGGCATCGGCGCCCGCGGATAGCGGCCGGCGCGGCGCCGCGGCGCCGCGGGTGCGGCCGTCCATCGCGGGCACGGTCTGGCCCGCCCTTCCGGAAGGCTACGGTCTGGGCACGCTGGCACTGCAATACCAGCTGCGCCACAGCCAATACCTTGCGCCCGATCTGCTCGCGGAGCGCCAGCGCCGGCAGCTCGGCGCACTGGCCGCCTTCGCGTTCGATCATTGCCCGTTCTACGCACGGCCGCTGGCCGATGCCGGCTATCGCCGCGGCGATCCGATGACCGAAGGCGTGTGGCGGAACCTGCCGATTCTCACCCGCGCCGAAGTTCAGGACAACGAAGCGCGGATGCGTCCTCCCGCGCCGCCATCCAGTCACGGGCAGGTGCATCTCCATCGCACCAGCGGGTCCACGGGCCGGCCGGTCGAAGTTCCGGTCACAGACCTCGCCGCGATGTTCTGGGAGGCCTGTGCGCTGCGCGACCATCTGTGGCACCGGCGCGATCTTTCCGGAACGTTCGTCGCGATCCGTACGCCACCCGGCGGCGATGCGTCGCTGCACGGCCGAAAACACGCCGCCTGGAATCGCGGCACGGCCGCGGCGTTCTTCAACGGCCCGAGCATCCTGCTCGACCGGCGCCGGCCGATGGCCGAGGTCGCCGAAGCCCTCGCGCCGCTCGATCCCGCCTACGTGCTCGCGCCGCCCTCGGCGTTCCTTCAGCTCGTCGAGCAAATGCGGGCGAAAAACCTGCGGCTGCCGTCGCTCAAGGCCGCGCTGACGTTCAGCGAGCAGATTCCCGGCGGATTGCGCGAGACGGTGCGCGCGGCATGGGGCGTGCCCGTGCAGGACATCTACACGTCGGTGGAAATGGGCTATCTCGCCATCCAGTGCCCGGAGCACGAGCACTATCACGTGCAATCGGAGTCCGTTCGCCTCGAACTGCTGAAAGACGACGGCACCGAATGCGCGCCCGGCGAGATCGGCCGCGTCATCGTCACGCGTCTCCACAATTTCGCGATGCCGCTGCTGCGATACGATATCGGCGATTATGCCGAGCGCGGGGAGGCCTGCTCCTGCGGGCGGACCTTGCCGGTGCTGAAGCGCATCGCGGGCCGCAAGCGCAACCGGCTCGTTCTGCCGGGCGGCGAGAAAATCTGGGCGCGGACCGACAGCCTCGGGCTGATCCCCGGACTTCCGATCCGGCAATACCAGATCGTGCAGCGAACGCAGGGGCAGCTCGACGTGCGCATCCTCCCGACGCGGGATTTCGGCGCGGCGGAGATGGAAAAGCTGCACGCATGGGCGGGGCAAGAGCCGTGGCGCCGGTTCGAGGTCGCTTTCCGCTTCGGCGCGGCGCTGGAGACGACGCGCAGTGGCAAGTTCGAGGACTTCGTCACCCTCGCCGGCGACTGAGCGGCGCCCGCGCGGCGGATGCCGCGCCGCGCGCCGCCGCGACAAGACCGGCCGGGAAGGCTACGATAGGCTCGGGAATCACGGCGGGCGGCGCCATGCGCAGTGAAGCAGCAGGCCGGGGGACGGTGACGGCGCTTTCGCGCCGGCGGCTTCTTGCGGCGGCGCCCGCGCTCGCCGTCGCAGGCACGGCGCGCGCCGAAAATGCGTGGAAGACGCTCGGCTATCTTGCGCTTACGGAGCGCGAGCGCAGCCTCCGGCTCCCTTCGTTCCGCGCGTTCCTCGAGGCGCTGCGCGTGCGCGGCTGGATTCCCGGCGAAACGCTGAGGATCGAGTACCGCTTCGGCGAGAACGACCCGGGCCGGCTTCCGGCGCTCGCGAAGGATCTCGTGGCGCGCGGCGTCGACGCCATCTTCGCGCAGCAGCGCCCCACCGTC
>CAZUYG010000322.1:0-4839 GCA_964624265.1 uncultured Candidatus Odyssella sp. | reverse complement strand
GAAACCGAGTTCGAGCTCTACGACGAGCGCCTGCACATCTTCTCGCTGTTTCCGTTCCTGCCGAACGCCTCGCGCGCGCTCGAAGCAATCCGCGCCTTCCTTGCGCGCCGGCCCGGAATAACGAAGGCGGCGGAATAGCCGGGCGTTGTGCGGCCGGGCACGGGTCACGCGTTTCTTCTTCTGATGCGCGGGCCGAACGGCGCACGCCGCCGAACGAGGGCGGCCCACACGGCTGGGCATGGCGGGGACGCAGAGAAGGCGATGGACTTCGAAAGCGCCGCGCCGCCTTGATCCATGCCAAAGAGCCGGTTGCGGCTGCACGCTAGATTTGCCCGCAAGCGGTACCGGACGGGCGCCGCTCCGGCGCTGGGCCGGGATGCACAAGAGGATTCAACGGGAGGAAAATCGATGCGGTTTCGCAGTTGGAGATCCGCCGCGCTCGCCGCGGCGGCGGTGGCGGTGGCCGGCGCCGCCGGCGCGCAGGAGAAGGTCGAACTGAAATTCTCGCACTATGCGCCACCCACGCACGGCTTTCAGAAAGACCTGCTGGAACCATGGGCGGCCGAGCTCGAAAAGCGCACCGGCGGGAAGCTCACGGTGCGGATTTTCGCGGCGAACTCGCCGTTCGGAAACATCGCCAACCAGGCCGATCAGGTGAAGGCCGGCGTCACCGACGCGGCCTGGGGCCTCAACGGCGTGCCGCGCGGCCGCTTTCCGCGCTCGCTGATCATGGAGCTGCCGTTCATGACGTCGAGCTCGGGCGCGGCGTCGAAGACGCTGTGGTCGATGCGCGCCGAGTTGCTGGCCGATGAGTACAAGGATTTCAAGGTCCTCGCCATTCACTGCCACGCGCCGGGCGGCTTTTTCACGCGCACGAAGCGCGTCGCCGATCTCGATGGCCTGAAGGGTCTGCGCATCCGCGCGCCCAGCCTCCAGGTGCAGAATCTTCTGCAGCATCTCGGCGCGGTCCCGGTCACGATGGGGCCGGCGCAGGCCTACGAGGCGCTCGAGAAGGGGACGATCGACGGCGCGTCGCTGATCTATGACGGGCTCGTCGCGTTCCGGCTGCACGGCCTCGTCAAATACTATCTCGAAGCGAGGATCTACACCGCCTGCTTCCACGTCGTCATGAATCCGCGCAAGTTCGAGTCGCTGGCCCCGGAGTTCCGCAAGGCCATCGACGAGACGACGGGTCAGGTCTGGGTGGACCGGCTCGGGTCGCTTTGGGATCAATGGGAAGCCAAAGCGCGCGCCGCGGGCGTGGAAAAAGGCATCGAAGAGATCAAGGTGGCCGATCCCGTCCGGGCGAAGTGGGAGCAGGACCTGAAGCCCTACATCGACAAGCTCCTTGCCGGGATGGAAGGCGAGGGCGTCAAGAATGCGCGCGCGATCTATGACGAGATGAAGAAACGCGTCGCGAAATACGCCCAGTAACGGGCGAACGCGGGCCGCTCCGCGGCGCTGGGGCGCGGCGGAGCGGCCGTTTCGCGGTTCTGCCGCCGCCGGGGCCATTGCCATGCTTTCGCGCATCTTCCGCGCCCTCGACCGCGCCGGCGAAACGCTCGTCGTCGCCGGCATGATCTGCCTGTCGGGCACCGTGCTCGTCTCGATGGCCGACATTGCGGGCCGCAAGACGATCGGTTTTTCCGTTCTCGGCATCGACGACATCGTCTCGCTCACGGTCATGGCGTGCGTCAGCCTCGCCATGCCGCTCACCTATCTGCGCGAAGGCCATGTCGCGGTCGAGTTCGTCACCGATCCGCTGCCGCGGCGGCTCCGCGCCGGAGTGAAAGCCGTGTCGGCGCTCTTGGTCACGGGCTTCGTCGCGCTGCTGGCGTGGTACGGCTTCAAGCAGGCGATGCAGCAGATCGCGCAGGGCGACAAGTCGAACACGCTCGCGATTCCGATCGTGGCGTTCTGGGCGCCGCTGCTCGTCGGCATGGCGATTTCGACCCTGTGCGCGCTCGCGTTGACGATGCGCTGGTTCGCCGCGGCATGCGCGCGCGATCCGGCGGCCGCGCGGCCGGCGCCGGGCCCGGCGGAATCGCGATGAGCGGCCCCACGATCGGTCTCATCGGCTTCGGCGCCGTCATCGTCCTCATCATGGCGCGCGTGCCGATCGCGTTTTCGATGGGCATCGTCGGCGCGCTCGGCTACGGCCTGCTCAACGGCTTCGGCACGCTCGGCTTCGTTCTGGGCCGTGCCACGTTCGAATCGGTGTTCCCGGTCAGCCTTTCGGTCGTGCCGCTCTTCGTGATGATGGGCGTTTTCGCGGCGCATGGCGGCCTGTCGCGCAGCCTCTACGACCTCGTCGTGGCCATGATCGGCCATTATCGCGGCGGGCTCGCGATGGCCACGGTGGGCGCCTCCGCGATCTTCGGCGCAGTGTGCGGCTCGTCGATCGCAACGGCCGCGACGATCGGCAAGATCGCGATGCCCGAAATGCGGCGCCTCGGCTACGACGACCGGCTTTCCTCGGCCGCCGTCGCAGCCGGCGGAACGCTGGGCGTGATGATTCCGCCCTCGATCCTGTTCGTCATCTACGGGCTGCTGACGCAGAACGACATCGGCGCCCTGTTCATCGCCGGCATCGGCCCCGGCATTCTGGGCATGCTGCTCTATATGGGCGCCGTCGCGTGGACGACCCGCGGCAACTCCCGGCTCGGACCGGGCGCCGCGCGCATCGGCTGGGCCGCGCGCGCGCGTGCCGTCGGGCGCGTCTGGGCCGTCGTGGTGCTGTTCGCCGTCGTGCTCGGCGGCATGTATGCCGGGCTGTTCACGCCCACCGAGGCGGCCAGCGTCGGCGCGTTCGGCGCCGTGGTCCTGACGGCCGTCCGCGGGCGCCTCAGCCGCGGCGTCGTCCGCGCCGCCTTCGTCGAGACGGCGACGACGACGGCGATGATCTTCACGATTCTGATCGGCGCGACGATCTTCAACTATTTCATCGACGCCAGCGGGCTGACGCAGGGCATGATCGCCTTCGTCGAAAAAGCCGGCCTCGGCAAGTACGGAACCTTCGTCGCACTCTGCGTCTTCTACATCGTTCTCGGCTGCCTGATGGACAGCCTGTCGATGATTCTGCTGACGATCGGCGCGGTCTATCCGCTCGTGAAGGCGCTCGGCTTCGATCCGATCTGGTTCGGGGTCATCCTCGTCACGCTCGGCGAAATCGGCATGATCACGCCGCCGGTCGGCATGAATCTGTTCGTGCTGAATGCGACGGTGCCGAACCTGCCGCTGCAGACGATCTGCCGCGGAATCCTGCCCTTCGTCGCGGCCGATTTCGTGCGGATTCTCGCTTTGACGCTGCTGCCGGCGATCGCGCTCTGGCTGCCGTCGATGATGGCGCGCTGAAGCCGCGCGGCCCGGCTCTGGGCCCGGCCGGCCGCGCGCCGTTCGCCGCCGCGAGTTTTCAGTTCGTGCCGGGAACGCCGAAGCTCTTCGGCGCCTCGCCCACAACCTTCACTTCGTCGCGGCCGATCTCGACCACGGCCAGACCGCGTTCGGAATTGCCGTCGGGCGTGAAGCGGAAGATGCCGTCGATGCCGGCGAAGCCCGAGGGATCGGTCAGCCGCTGGCTGCCGTAGTCGATGCCGTCGGGCTGCTTGGCGATCGTCGCGGCCAGCGCCACCGCGTCGTAGGCGAGGGTCGCGATGCGCGGCGGCGCGTCGCCGTGCGCGGCCTTGAATTTGTCGGAGAAGCGCTCGAACTGCGCGGGATCCGGCGAAGCATACCAGCCGCCGCGCAGGCTCAGCTCGCGGCGCAGCGAGCGGTCGTCCCAGCGCCCGGTGCCGAGATAGCGCACCTTGTCGGGGTCGACGTCGTAATAGGCGAGCAGGCTCGCCACCATGCGCAGCTTCGTGCCGCCGTCGGCGATCATCACGGCGTCGAAATCGAGCGGCGCCGAGCGGCCGACGCGGCCCTTGCGGTCGACGCCGGTGGCGCCGGCGAACGATTTGATGTCGTCGGTCACTTCCATCGTGTCGGGCTTGTAGGTGCCGGTGCGGGTCACCTCCGCGCCGTTCTTGCTCGCCACCTCTTTCGCCAGCGTCGCCACCTGATTGCCGTAATCGTTGGCCGGCGCGATGATGCCGATGCGCTTGCGCCCGTTGCGCGCCGCGTAGCCGATCACGTTCTCGACCTGCTGCTTCAGGCTGAACGAAAGCAGGTAAACGCCGTTGCCGGCCACCGCGGCGTCGTTCGAAAACGCGATCACGTTCACCTTGCCGCCGGCGCGCGCGCGCACCGCGCTCACCTCCGCGGCGAAAACCGGCCCGAGAATCAGCTTCGCATCCTGTTGCAGGGCCTGCTCGGCGGCGGCCGCGGCGCCGTCGGGGGTGCCGCGCGTGTCGAACGTCACGAGCTGCATGTTGCGCGCGCCCTGCTCCAAAACGGCCATTTCCGCGGCGCGCTGCATCGCGCGGCCGAGATTGGCGCGGTCGCCCGACAGCGGCAGCAGGATCGCGACTTTCACCTGCGAGCCGGCCGGCAGCTTGCCGGCCGACGGCGCCTGCGGCCGCGCCACGGCCGGACGCGGACGCGCCTCGTCCGACGTCGTCGAACATGCCGCGAGGCCGAGGCCGAAGACGGCAAGACCGGCGCCGGCCAAAACTTGGCGACGCGAAGGAATCCGGGCGTGGTATGACGTCACGGCTAAGACCCTCTCGGAGCCCACAGGGATATGGTTGGTTTACGCGCCCGCGAGACTATCCGTGCCTCCGGGCAAACGCAATCGGGGCTGCCCGCCGGGGCCCCCGCGGCCCGGGCGCCGGGGCGGGATCTGGTGGCGACGCCGGTAGGGAATCTCGGCGGCATCAACGGCCGCATGGTCAAGTTCGT
>CAZUYG010000321.1:0-4840 GCA_964624265.1 uncultured Candidatus Odyssella sp. | reverse complement strand
CGGGCGAGCTTTTCACCACATAGCCGTGCACGCCGGCGCCCAGCGCGCCGAGCACGTCGGCGCGCGCATCCGAGCCCGACAGCACGAGGATCGCCGTTTCGGGATAGGCCTCGCGCACCGCGCGCAGGCTTTCGGCCCCGGCCATGCCCGGCATGCGGAGATCGAGGATCGCGAGATCGACCGGGGCCGCGCTCGACAGCGCCTCGAGCGCGGCATCGAGGCTGTCCACGTCGCGCAGTTCGGCCTTGGGATAGGAATCGGATAGCAGGAGCTTCAGCCCCTTGCGAAACAGCGCGTGATCGTCCGCGATCACTATCCGCTTCAGAGGACGCATCGGCCGACCCCACTCCGCTGCCGCGTCTTCCCTGCGTCCGCCGGTCCTCGCGGCGGGCCGCCTCACGTCTTAATGTGGGGCGTATCAAGGGTTGCCGGCAAGACTCTATCGGTATTTTTCCCGCGTCTTCCGACTATTGTCGCGGCATGATCGTCTCGGCCTCCTATCGCACCGACATTCCCGCCCACTACGGCGCGTGGTTCCTGCGCCGCCTCGATGCCGGCTTTGCGATGGTGGCCAGTCCCTACGGCGGACCCGACTATCGCGTGAGCCTCGCCCCCGGCGATGCGGACGGCTTCGTGTTCTGGACGCGCAATGCCGGGCCTTTCCTGCCCGTGCTGGAGGAAGTGAAGCGGCGCGGATTTCCGTTCGTCGTGCAGTTCACGATCACCGGTTCTCCGCGCGTGCTGGAACCGGGCACGCTCGAAACCGCCGCCGCGATCGCGCAGGCGCGCGAAATTGCCCGCCGTTTCGGCCCGCGCGCCGCGGTGTGGCGCTACGATCCGATCGTGGTTTCCGACGCGGCGACGGCAGCGTGGCACCGCGAGAATTTCGCGCGGCTGGCGGGCGCGCTGCGCGGCGCCTGCGACGAGGCGGTGGTTTCGTTCGTGGCACCCTATCGCAAGACGGCGCGCAATCTCGCGGCGGCGCTGGGCCGCGCGGGGCTCGCCTGGAGCGATCCGCCGCCCGCCGAGAAGCGCGCCCTGATCGCCGATCTTGCCGCGATCGCCGCGGAAGCACGCATGCGGCTGACGCTCTGCACGCAGCCCGCGCTGCTGCCCGGCGCCGCAGCGCCGGCGCGGTGCATCGACGCCGCGCGCCTCTCCGACGTGGCCGGCCGCGCGATCGCGGCGCGCACCAAGGGCAACCGGCCGGGCTGCCTGTGCGCCGAATCGCGCGACATCGGCGCTTACGACACCTGCGCGCAGGGCTGCGCCTATTGCTACGCCGTGAGTGGCCGCGCGCGGGCGCAGGCCGCGCTCAAGGCACACGATCCGGCGCGCGCCGGCCTCGCCGCGCGGCGCCGCACGGACGCCGCGGCGGTGTGACCGCCGCGCGCCTCAGCGCTCGGCGACGATGAAGATGCGGCGGAACGGGACCAGCGTCTTGCCGTCGGGCTGCGGCGGATAGGCGGCGGCGATGCGCTCCGCATACGCCGCCAGAAATCCTTTTCGGGCCGCGTCGTCGAGCGCGTCGAGATAAGGGCGCAGCGCCGTGCCCTTGGTCCACTCGACGACCGGATTGGGGCCATCGAGCACCTGGAGATACTCGCACTCCCAGATGTCGAGCCGCGACGCGAGCGGCGCGAGGATCCGGTAGTAGACGTCGGGATCGTGCACGGCGCGGATGCTGGTGACGCCGGCGAGCTTCGCCTTCCACGGCCCGGCCTCGGCCGCTTCCAGCATCGACGTGTGCGACGCGGCGCGGTGGTTGCGCGGCATCTGCACGGCGAGCGTGCCGCCGGGCGCCAGCTGCTCCATCAGGCGCGGGAACAGCACCTCGTGCCCTTCCAGCCAGTGCAGCGCGGCGTTGCTGTAGATGACGTTGGCCGGCTCGGCCGGGCGCCACGGCGCGAGCTCGCCGTGGAGAAACGCGATGCGCGGCGCGGCCTGGCGCGCCTTCTCGAGCATCGGCATCGAATTGTCGACGCCGGTGACCCGCGCCTTCGGCCAGCGCTCGGCGAGCAGCTTCGTCACGTTGCCGGCGCCGCAGCCGAGATCGTAGACCGCGCCCGGCTCGTCCGCGCGGATGCGCCCCAGCAGATCGAGCGCGGGCCGCAGCCGGTGATCGGCGAATTTCAGATATTGGTTCGGGTCCCAGCTGGTCACGGTCGCTCCAATCTCGAAGGCGTCATTGCGCGAGGTAGCGGACGACGGCGGTGCCGCGGGCCGCCTGGTGGACGGCCACGACGTCGCCGTCGGAAAGCCAGGCGACGGCCGCCGCGTCTTCGGGCAGGTCCGCGCGCCACAGCGGCTTGGCCGCGCCGTCGAACGCGAGCAGCGTGCGCGGCGCGAGCCAGACGAGGCTGGCGCCGTCGGCCCGCATCGCGATCTGGCAGCGATCGGCGGCGCCGACGGTGAGGAACTCCGTCTGGTCGCCGGCGTAATCGAACCAGCGCAGCGTGATCGGCTTCACCGCATCCTCGCCTTCACCGGCGGCGACGATGACGGCGCCGCTCGCGTTCATCGCGCTGCAGCGAAGATCGGCGCGTTCGGTGAAGATCTCCGCCTCGGTCGCGACCGGAACATCGCCCGCGAACGCGTAGCTCTTCTGGAACGGGCCATATCCGGACGGCCGCGACGCCATGCCGAGCACCGACACGCCTTCGCTCTCCCGCGGGAAGACGCGCGTGAGCCCCTCCGACGCCGGCATGAAGATCACCGTGCGATGATCGCCGAGGCGCCGGCCGGCGGCGTCGAAGACGAGCAGGCCGAGCTCGCCGTTCGGCCCCGGGCCGTAGGAGACCGCCGCCACGATGCGGCCGTTCGGCATCAGCACCGCATCGTGGAGAAAACTCCGGACGTCCGGATGCAGGCGTTCCTGGGCGGTGAAGCGCGCGGCGCCGTCGGCCGTCACGCGCACGAGGCGCAGCGACCCGAGGTCTGCGGCACTCGGCTGAACGAGGAAATCGCCGCCCTCGAGCGGGATGCTCGAATACGATTCTTTTGCGCGGAGCGGCAGGACCGCCCGGCGACGGATTTTCCCGCTCGCGTCGAGCGTGACCAGCGTATTGCCGGCCGCGAGCGAGATGCCGTTGTCGCGCTGGATGCGAACGCGCCAGCCATGGAGATACCCCTCCTCGGCCTTGCCCGGCACGGCGGTCCTCCAGACCGCTTCGAGCCTGCGGGCCGGGGGTTCCCCGGTTTCAGCCGCGGCCTGCGCCGCGACTGTCGCGGCGAGGCCGAGCGCGAGGACAATCCGAAGCACCGTCGATCGTGGCATGGCCGTCGCCGCCCGCTCCGGCGGCCCCCGACTATTTGCGCCCGCGCCGCTCCTCGATCGCATCCCAGATATCGCTTTCGATCCGGGTGCCCGAGAGGCGGTTGATCTCCTGGATTCCGGTCGGCGACGTGACGTTGATTTCGGTGAGATAGTCGCCGATCACGTCGATGCCGACGAAGACGAGGCCGCGCTCGCGGAGCGCCGGGCCGATCGCCTCGCAGATCATTTTCTCGCGCGGCGACAGCTCGGCTTTCTTCGCGGCGCCGCCGGCGTGGAAATTCGCGCGCGCCTCGCCCTCCTGCGGCATGCGCGAAACGGCGCCGGCCGCCTTGCCGTCGACGAGGATGATGCGCTTGTCGCCCTTGCGGATCTCGGGGATGTAGCGCTGTGCGATGATCGGCTCGCGATACATCTGCGTGAACACTTCGAGGATCGTGCCGAGGTTTTCGTCGTCGGGCTTCACGTGGAAGACGCCGGAGCCGCCATTGCCGAACAGCGGCTTCACGACGATGTCCTTGTGCTCGCGGCGGAAGGCGAGGATTTCGTCCCTGTCCACCGTGATCAGCGTGGGCGGCATCAGCTCCTGGAAATGCGTGACGAACAGCTTCTCGGGCGCGTTGCGGACGTGCGCGGGATCGTTGACGACGAGCGTGGCGGGATGGATGCGCTCCAAGAGATGCGTCGTCGTGATGTAGGCCATGTCGAACGGCGGATCCTGCCGCAGCAGCACCACGTCCATCATCGAGAGATCGAGCGGCTCCATCGGGCCCAGCGCGACGTGATCGCCCTTCTTGCGCCGGATCTCGACGACGCGCTGCGCCTTCGCGATCACGCGGCCGCCATGCAGCGAGAGCGTCTTGGGCGTGTAGTACCAGAGCCCGTGCCCGCGCCGCTGCGCCTCCAGCATCAGGACGAACGTGCTGTCCGCGTCGATATTGATCGCGTGGATGGGGTCCATCTGGACCGCGACGGCGAGCGACATGGCAGTAAGGTCCGGTGCTGCGGCGGCGGGGACTATAGTCGGCGCCGGAAGGGCGTCAAACCTGCGCCATCGATGTGCGGCAACGCTTCGCGACGGGGGCGGCGCCGAGCATGCGGCCGTGGCGGCCGCGGGAACCCATCTCGCCTTACTGCGCGCATCGCATATTATGCCGCCCATCGGCTCGAACGTACGGCCCCTTCCCGCGAAACAGCGTTCTGCACAGGCAGCGATGCGCAAGACCGAGTTCACGGCGGCAGAACAGCGCCGCCTGGCGGCGATCCTGAGCGCCGACGTGGCTGGCTACACGCGACTTATGAATTCGGATGAAGGCGGCACGCTGCGGCTGCTCGGATCGCACCGCGCCATTACGGACCGGCTCATTCCGCGGCATGGCGGCCGCATCGCGAATACGGCGGGCGACAGCATTCTGGCGGAGTTTCCCAGCGCCGTCGAAGCGCTCCGCTGTGCGATCGCGGTACAGGAGCGGATCGCGGCGACGAACCTCGATGTTCCCGAGGCGCGCCGGGTACGGTTTCGAATCGGGCTTCACGTCGGCGAAGTCGTCGTGAAGGACGGCGACC
>CAZUYG010000320.1:0-4857 GCA_964624265.1 uncultured Candidatus Odyssella sp. | reverse complement strand
CCGTGCCGTATCTCACCAACGAGACGATCTTCGAACGCAAGACGGCGCCCGAGCCTCTCGTCGTCATCGGCGGCGGGCCGATCGGGCTCGAAATGGCGCAGGCGCATCGCCGCCTCGGCGCGCGCGTGAGCGTGCTGGAACTCGGCACGATCATGCCGAAGGACGCCCCCGAGCTGGTCGATGTGGTGCGCAAGCGGCTCGTCGCGGAAGGCGTGGCGCTGTTCGAGCAGACGAAAGTGCTGCGCGTCGAGAAGCGCGGCGCGGGAATCGCCGTCGAGATCGAGCGCGGCGGCAATCGCGAATTCGTCGAAGGCTCCGATCTGCTCGTGGCGGCGGGGCGCGCGGCCAATGTCGACGGCCTCGATCTCGAGAAAGCCGGCATCGCCCACACGAAGCGCGGCATCACGGTGGACGCGCATCTCCGCACCGCGAACAAGCGCGTATTCGCGATCGGCGACGCCGCCGGCGGCTATCAGTTCACCCATGTGGCCGGCTGGCACGCCGGCCTCGTGATCCGGCAGATGCTGTTCCGCATGTTCTGGACGAAGGCCGATACGCGCGCGGTGCCGTGGGTGACGTTCACCGATCCCGAGCTCGCGCATGTCGGCCTGTCCGAGGCCGAGGCGAAGAAACAACAGCCCGATGTGCGCGTGCTGCGCTGGAGCTTCCACGAGAACGACCGCGCGCAGGCCGAGCGCGCGACCGAAGGCTTCGTCAAGGTGATCGCGAGCCGGAAGGGCCGCATCCTCGGCGCCAGCATCGTCGGCAAGAGCGCCGGCGAGCTGATCCATCCCTGGGTGCTCGCGGTGGCCAACCGCATGAAGGTTTCGCAGCTCGCGAGCTACATCGCGCCCTACCCCACGCTGGGCGAAGCCGGCAAGCGCGCCGCCGGCAGCTATTACACGCCCACCCTCTTTTCCGAGCGTACCCGCCGCGTGGTTCGGTTCCTCCTGCGTTTCGCATGACCGAAAGGAAGCGCATCAATCTCGCGCTCCAGGGCGGCGGGGCGCATGGGGCGTTCACCTGGGGCGTGCTCGACGCGCTGCTGGAAGACGGGCGGCTCGATTTCGAAGGCTTTTCGGGCACCAGCGCGGGTGCCATGAACGCCGCGGCCTTCGCTGTGGGCTGGGAGCACGGCGGCGCGGCGCTCGCGCGGGAGCGGCTCGAGAATTTCTGGAAAAAGGTGAGCGACGCCGGGCGGCCGATCAACGCGTGGCTGTTCGGCTGGGCGGCGGCGCCGGAAAGCGGGAACCGGCACATCGAATGGTCGCCGGGCTATCTCGCCTTCGACGTCATGTCGCGCTTCTTCTCGCCCTATCAGTTCAACCCGTTCAATTTCCACCCGCTGCGCGAGATCGTGGAGAAGGGCATCGACCTCGCCTCGCTGCGCCACTGCCGCAAGACGAAGCTGTTCGTCTCGACGACGGCGGTGAAGACCGGCAAGATCCGCGTCTTCGAGACGCAGGACGTGACGACCGACGTTCTGCTCGCCTCGGCCTGCCTGCCCTATCTGTTCCAGGCCGTGACCATCGGCGGCGAGGCCTATTGGGACGGCGGCTACATGGGCAACCCGGCCATCTTCCCGCTGATCTACGGCTGCGAATCGCGCGACGTCGTGATCGTTCAGGTGAACCCGATCAACCGGCCCGACGTGCCGACCAATGCGCGCGACATTCTCGACCGCGTGACCGAGATCAGCTTCAACTCATCGCTGATGCGCGAGATGCGCGCGATCGCCTTCGTGTCGAAGCTGGTCGAGGAGCACAAGCTCGAATCGGACCGCTACAAGCGCCTCAACATCCATTTCGTCGAATCGGAAACCGAGATCGCGCCGCTCGGCGCCAGCTCGAAGCTCAACACCGACTGGTCGTTCCTCACCGGGCTGCGGGATCGCGGGCGCGCGGCGGCGAAAGCCTGGCTCGCCGCGCATTTCGACAAGATCGGCAAGGAAAGCTCGACCGACATCCGCGCACGGTTTCTCTGACGCGGCGCTCCGTCAGCGCGCGATTTCGGCGCCCAGGCCCGGCGCGCCGCCGCTTTCGCCGCCCCGGCGCGCCTCGTCGCGATCCGCGCCGTCGTGCCCGGACGGGGGCACCCTGTGCAGCTCCTGGCGCATGCGCGGCAGGCATGCGGGGTGATGTTCCTTGAGGTAGTCGATCATCTTCTCGCGTACCTCGCAGCGCAGGTCCCAGGCCGCGCCCGAATCGGCGGCGCTCACCAGCGCGCGCACCTCGACCGTGGTCTTGTCGGCGTTCGTGACCTGGATCAGCGCCACGCGCCCATCCCAATGCTTCGATGCGCGCACGAATTCGTCGAGCTTCTTGCGCATCGCGTCGACCGGCGCCGTGTAGTCGAGATGCCAGAACACGGTGCCGATGATCTGCGCCGATTTCGCGGTCCAGTTCTGGAACGGCTTCTCGATGAAATGGCTGAGCGGCACGATGAGCCTCCGCTCGTCCCAGATGCGCACCACGACGTAGCTCGCGGTGATCTCCTCGATGCGGCCCCATTCGTTCTCGACGATGACGACATCGTCGATTCGGATCGGCTGGGTGAGCGCGATCTGCAGGCCGGCGATGAGATTCGAGAGCATCGGCCGCGCCGCGAGGCCGATCGCGAGGCCGGCGACGCCGGCCGAGGCGAACAGGCTCACCCCGATCTCGCGCACCTCGGGAATCGTCATCAGCATGATGCTGGCGGTGATCACGAAGACGACGATGATGGCCACGCGGCGGAGGATGCCGAGCTGCGTCTGCGCGCGGCGCGCGGCGAGATTGTCGGGGGTCGCGATGTCGTAGCGCTGCGCGAGGATGTCGCCTGCGAGATTGACGATCGAGATCACCATCCAGCCGAACATCGCGATCAGCGAAAGCGACGCGATGCGGCGGAGCAGCAGCGACAATTCCGGCGCCACCGGCAGCGCCGGCAGGACGGCCGTGACGACGAATGCGAGCAGAATGAGGCGCGTCGGCCAGCGGATACGGCGCACGAAGGCGGTTGCCGCGGCGCCGGCGCGCCCGCGCCGCAACACGCGGCTCGCGATTCGGAACGCGATCGCGTGCACGAGCAGCGCGAACAACGCCGCGCTCGCGAGGCCGAGCAGGACCACGGCCCAGCCGGGGACATACGCGGCCCAGAAATCGGCAATCCAAGACAGATTCATGACGGCGCCGCCACGCGCAGCGAGAGCAACCCATTGTTGAACGAGCGGGCGCGGCTTACGTTCTCCGTGCGATTTCGGCGGCCCTGAACTTACGCGCCGCGGCCGGGAGGGTCATGATGATGAGATTACCGATTGCCTTCGTTGCCTTCCTGCTTCTGGCCGCGCCGGCCGCGGCGCAGATGCCGCCCGAGCTGCAGCGAATCGCCGACGAGGCGGCCGTCATCCGCGCCGTCAACGAGATCGACGTCGCCGTCGACCGCAAGGAATGGGCGCGGGCGCGGGCGCTGTTTGCCGAGCGGATCCGCGTGGACTTCACCTCGCTCGCCGGCGGACAACCCGCCACCGTCCCGGCCGACGACCTGATCGGCGGCTGGCGCGCCAATCTGGGCCCGAAGAAGACGAGCCTGCATCTGCGCGGCAATCATCTCGTGACGATCGACGGCGACCGCGCGCGCGTCTATTCGCACGGCTACGCCTGGAATCGGATGGAGGGGAATGGCGACCCGCTGTGGGAAGTGTGGGGCCACTACATCCACGAGCTCGCGCGCACGCCCGGCGGCTGGAAAGTCACCGCGATGACGTTCGTGATGACGCACGAGCGCGGCAACATGTGGGTGAAGACGACGCCTGCGCCCAAGGAATAGGCGCGCGTCAGGCCGGGCGCGGACGCCGGCGGAGATAGACGAACCAATACACCGCGCCGACCATGAGGCTTCCGCCGACGAGGTTGCCGACCGTGGCGACCGCGATGTTGTGCACCGAGGCGCCGAGCGTGAGCGCCGGGTACGCCGCCGCCGTTTGCCCGATCGCGCTCCAGAATTCGGGCGGCGCCCACGCCTTGATGGCGAGCGCGTAGGGCAGGAAATAGAGATTGGCGATCGAGTGCTCGAAGCCGGCGGCGACGAAGGCCGCGATCGGCGGGACGATGACGAGCACCTTGTCGGCCACGCTGCGCGCGCCGAAGCTCATCCACACCGCGAGGCAGACCAGCACGTTGCAGAGCACGGCGAGGAAGAAGAGCTGCGCCGTGGGCAGCGCGGCCTTGGCCGCCGCGACCGCGAGCGCCGTCTTGCCCAGCGCGCCGCCGGCGAAGCCGTAGTGGCCGGAGAGATAGACGAGGAACGCGGTTCCGACCGCGCCAACGATGTTGCCGAGATAGACGACGAGCCAGGCGCGCAGCAGCGACGCGATCGTGATGCGCCGCCCGGCGCAGGCGACGATCATCAGCGAATCGCCCGTGAACAGCTCGGCGCCGCCGACGATGACGAGGATGAGCCCGAGCGAGAAGACGACGCCGCCGAGCAGCCGCGCCACGCCCCAGGGCAGATCGGCCGCGCCGGTCATCACCACCGTCATGAAGATGGCGCCGAGCGCGATGAACGCGCCCGCGAGCAGGCCGAGAACGAACAGCGTGAGCAGATCGCGCCCGGCCTTGGCCGAGCCGGCCGCCTCGCAGGCCAGCGCCATGTCGGGCGGCAGCAACGCGTCGATGCCGGCGCGCGCCGGCGGCGTCGGTTCGTTCATGCGCAGATCTCCCGTCCGCGAGCGGCGCGGACCTTCCGCCGCGCACGCTATTGCGGCCTTGACCTGCGTCAAGTGAATTGAGGTTGACCTGCATCAACGCGCACGCCGCCGCCTGCGCCATCTTGAATTTGAAACATTCGGGTGCTGCGATGATGAAAACACTGTTCGCA
>CAZUYG010000319.1:0-4870 GCA_964624265.1 uncultured Candidatus Odyssella sp. | reverse complement strand
AGGTGTTCATCGTGCGCTGCGCGTCGGGCGTGACCAGGATCAGGCAGCGCGCGGTGGACGGGCCCGCGGTGGCCGGCTTCGAATCGAACGAGACGCCGATCGCGCGCATGTCGTGCGCGAACACCTGGCCGAGCTGGTCGTTGCGCACCTTGCCGAAATAGGCGCCCTTGCCGCCGAGCGAGGCGATGCCCGCCATCGTGTTGGCGACCGAGCCGCCCGAGCTTTCCGTGCCCGGCCCCATCGCGGCGTAGAGCGCGTCGGCCTGCCCCTCGTCGATGAGCGTCATCGCGCCCTTGGCGAGCTTCTTCGCGGCGAGGAAGGCGTCGTCGGCGCGGGCGATCACGTCGACGATGGCGTTGCCGATGCCGACAACGTCGTACTGGGCGGCGGTCATTCCGGGCTGTCCTGCTGTTGATCGGAGGCGGGAGGCGAATTTAGCCGCCCCGCGCACGCCGTGTCAGCGCAATTCGTGCCCACCGCGGCTCACTTGAGCGACTGCCGCACGACGCCGGTGCGCGTGGTGGCGAAGGCGATGCCGGCGAAGATCACGAGCATCGCACCGATGCGCAGCCAGGTGATCTCCTCGCCCAGCAACAGCACGCCCCACAGGATGCCCACCGGCGGACCCATGTAATTGTTGGCCGACGTGAAATTCGGCCCCGCCGTGGCGTTGAGCCGGAACACGAGGAACTGGCCGAGCGTGGAGCTCAAGAGGCCGAGCGCCAGCGCGGCCAGCAGCGAATTGAAACTCGGCGACACGGTCCAGGGCTGTTCCATCACCAGCGCGATGGGCACGAGGATCAAGCTGGCGACCGCCTGGCTGCAGCCGGTGCGCATCACGACGGAGCCGATCCCGGTGCCGAAGCGGCGGATCAGCACGCCCATCGTGGCGAAGCTGAGCGCCACGCCGAGATAGAGCACCTGCCCGACGAGGCTGCTGCTCTTGCCCTCGATGGCCGCCGGCCCGAGCAGCATCAGGATGCCGAGGAAGCCGATCAGGACGCCGGCGAATTTCCGCCGGTTCGCGCGGTCGTCGGTGAACAGATGCGCGAGCACCAGCGTGAACAGCGGCATGCTGGTGATGATGATGGAGACCAGGCTGCTTTCGATGAGCCGCTGCGAGAGCGACATCAAGGTGAACGGCAGCGCGCCGCCGAAGATGCCGGTCCAGAAGAACGCGTGCCACGCGCGCGCGCTGCGCGGGATCTCGTGGCCGAGCAGCAGCGCGATGCCGACCAGGGCCACGAAGCCGGTGACCGCGCGCGAGGCGGCGAGCGTCATCGGCGGGATCGTCTGCAGCCCCACGCTGATGAACATGTAGGTGGAGCCGAAGACGAGGCCGAGCAGCAGGAACAGCGCGTAATCGGTCGCGCTGGGGCCGTGGCGGATTTCCGTCATCGCGCGGCCGCCGGGACGGACGCCGCGCGCGGCCGCGACGTGGCCACCGCGATGCCGGCAAGGATCACCGCCAGCGCGACATAGGCCGTCCAGGGCGGGTTTTCCCCGAGCAGCAAGATGCCCCAGGCGACGCCCACCGGCGGCGAGATGAAATTGTTGAGGGTCACGAAACTCGGTCCGGTGCGCACGATGAGCAGGAAGAAGACGAGATGCGAAAGCCCGGTGCTGAAGACGCCGAGCGCCAGCAGCGCGGCGACGCCTTCGAGCGTTGGTGCCGCTTGCCAGGGCTGCTCGACGAGGCAGGCCATCGGCACGGTCCAGAGCGCGGAGCAGGTGAGCGAGCAGGCGGCGTTCACCACCGGCGTGCCGCCGCGATGGCGCTTCACCAGCACTTGCGTGACCGCGTAGCAGAGCGCGCCGCCGACGACGAGGAGCTGCCCCGCGAGGCTGGACGAGACGCCGGCGAGCGCCGCCGGGCCGATCAGGAGCACGATGCCGCAGAAGCCCATGAACGTGCCGAGCGCCTTGCGCGGCGTCGTCTTGTCCTCGGTGAAGAAATGCGCGAGCGCCAGCGTGAAGATCGGCACGGTCGTGATCAGGATCGCGGCGAGGCCGCTTTCGATGCGCGCCTGCCCGAGCGTGATCAGCGCGAACGGGATCGCGCTGTTCGTGAGGCCCATCACGAGATAGGCGAGCCAGGCGCGCGGATCGCGCGGGATCGCGTGGCCCATCGCGCGCACGGCGGCGAGCAGCACGAGCGCGCCGATCAGGCAGCGCAGCGCCGCGAGCGTGAGCGGCGGCATGCTCTTCACGGCGACGCCGGTGAACAGGAACGACGAGCCCCAGACCAGGCCGAGGAACAGCAGCATCGCGTAATCGGCGAGGCGGGGCTGAGTCATCGCTGGACGGGGTGCTTGATCAGGCGCTGCGCAGGCGCGCGAGCGCGGCGCGGAGCGCCTCGGCAAGGTCCTTGCGCTCGGGCGGCGACAGGAACGCGCCCACCACGACGCTCTGCCCGTGCGAGCGCACCGTCACGCGGCAATCGTGCTCGCCGGGATTGTCGACCTCGACCTTCGCCCACAGCGGCGGCACGCGCCAGGCGGCGCCGCGGCCATAGGCGTCGACGCGGCGCACCTCGAGCGCCTCTTCGGTGAGCCGCACGGTTTCGACGAGGCGCCCGCTGCGATAGGACGCGCGGAACGCCGCGTAGATCAGCAAGACGTCGAGGCCCAGGAAGCCGAACACCGGCCACGCGCCGACGCTGATGAACACGATGCCGCCGGCGAACGAGAGCGCGGCCAGCCCGATCATCAGGGCGACGAAGCCGCGCCCGCCCAGGCTGCGGTTCGGATGCAGCACCGCGTCGAAATAGGTTTGCCCGCTCATGCCGATTCTGCTGTGGACAAAAAAAGATACGGCGCGCGCGGCTTTGCGGTAAAGTGCGCAATCGGGGAGCGGCCATGCGTGGGGGCGCGGGCCGCCCGAGACAAGAAACGCACGGCAGTCGGGGAGTGGCCATGAAGGACGCGCAGGTCGCAGCGCTGTTCCAGCGTTTTGCCGAGGCCAATCCCGATCCGCGCGGCGAGCTCGAATACAAGAATCCGTACACGCTGCTCGTCGCCGTCGTGCTCTCGGCTCAGGCGACCGATTCCGGCGTGAACAAGGCAACCAAAGGCCTGTTCAAGGTGGCGGACACGCCAGCCAGGATGCTGGCGCTCGGCGAGCAGGGCCTGCGCGAGCACATCAAGACGATCGGCCTCTACAACAGCAAGGCCAAGAACGTCATCAAGCTCTCCGAGATCCTCGAGAAGCAGTATTCGGGCAAGGTTCCGAACAGCCGCGAGGCGCTCGAGCAATTGCCCGGCGTCGGGCGCAAGACCGCGAACGTGGTGCTCAACATCGCGTTCGGCGAGCCCACGATCGCGGTGGACACGCACATCTTCCGCGTTTCCAACCGCACCGGCCTCGCCCCCGGCAAGACGCCGCTGGCGGTGGAGACGAAGCTCGAGGCCAAGGTGCCGGCGAAATTCAAGCTGCACGCGCACCACTGGCTGATCCTGCACGGGCGCTACGTGTGCAAGGCGCGCAAGCCCGATTGCGGCCGTTGCCTGATCGCCGACCTCTGCCGCTACAAGGGCAAGGTGTTCAACGGCGGCTAGGCGGGCCGATGCAAAGCGATTTTTCTTTTGGCCGGACGAGAATGCGACACGGTAGCCGGCGCGCCGGATCGGCTGCGTGCGCTATCGTACTCCCGACCGTCGCGCCGCTTCTCGGCAATTCCGCGCGGCGCGAAGGCCGCGTCGATCGCTTGACGCTCCACGATCCTTAGGAACGAGATTCGCATGGCATCAGCCGGCGGGAAGAAGGCGGGCATCATTGCGGCCGCGCTCTACGTTGCGGCGTGCATCGTCCTGGCCGTCGGCGCGGTTCTCGAGAACGACCCGGTCGCTTTCGCGCCGCTTATCTTCATGACGATGCCGTTCATCCTGGTCGGCCCGGAAATTTTCGAATGGGCCGATATACCGGAGACGCTGGCCTCGGCCATTGTCATGGTCGTCATCGGCGCGGCGTTGAACGCCATCGCGATCTTCGTCTTGGTGCGATGGATCGCGCGCGCCGTGTCGGGCGGCCGCCGGCGCTAGCCTGCCGGCAGCCGCTCATCGAATGTCGGGAGGCCGGATCGGCCGCCGGCTGTCAGCGCACGCTAGCGCCCGAGCCTGACGACCTGGCTCCAGCCGTGGCCGCCGAAGCTCTTGCGGGCGAGGTACATGCCGTTCTGGTTCCGCCGCGAGGCCACGTACTCGTAGTGCTCCGGCCACCAATGCACGCGAAACAGGCGCCAGCCGACCCCGTCGATCGTCACGTCGCGGTATTCGCTCGACACCGACACGGTCGCATGCCCGATGCCCATGTAGTGCTGCCGGATGAGCTCGTTGGCGCGCGGCGAGCTGAATTGATTGTCCGTCCCCTGCGGCCGCGCCGGCCCGGTCATGAAGTCGGGCGCGCCGTTGGGATAGTAGTGCGGCCGGTGTTGCGGATAGGCCGGCTGATAGGTGCTGTAGTTCGGGGCGGCGGTCGATCCGACGCGGACGCATTTCCCGCCATGATCCTGCACCCATTTGAGATAGGCGTAATCCGGCTTGTCGGTGTCGTAGGTGGGACCGATCGGTGTGCCCTGGCGATTGTAGCATTGGCCGGTTCCGGCCGAGGCCGCGGCCGGGACGCACGCGACGGCGGCGGCGAACAGGATCGTTGCGCTTCGTGACATGTTGCCTCCTTTGCGAATGATCGGATTTTTGGGTCAGCCAGCTCCGGCGCGTCGCGGAGACGCGTGGAGACGGAGAAGCAATTCAGCGGGCCAGCCGAAGCGCCATTGCGCTCACCCGCCCACGATGGCGGCCTCGGGGATCACGTAGAACTCGCGCCCGTCGATGCCGATGAACCAGTCGTCGCCCTGCTTGCCCCAGGTGAG
>CAZUYG010000318.1:0-4914 GCA_964624265.1 uncultured Candidatus Odyssella sp. | reverse complement strand
TCCGACGCAGCATTCGAAGATCGGGAACGCCACCGCCGGCGAGACCTTGGCGAATTCCTCGAGCACGAGCAGCGCGTCGAGATGGCCGAGCCCGAGTCCGCCATAATCCTCGGGCAAATTCATCGCGAGAAAGCCCATCTCCGCGTATCTGCGGCGCCACGCGGCCGGCAGCGGCTCGTTGTTCGCTTCCAGTTCGGCGGCGACGGCCGTCATCTCGTTGCGCGCGAAACGCCGCGCGGCCTCGCGCAGCGCCTCCTGCTCGGGGCTCAACCTGAAATCCATGCGGAGATCAGGCGCGCAGGCGGAAGCGCTGGATCTTGCCGGTCGCGGTCTTCGGCAGCTCGGCCGGGAACTCGATCCAGCGCGGCACCTTGATGCCGGGCAGCTGCTTGCGCACGTGCTCCTTCAGCTCGGCCTCGAGCCTGGCCTTGTCGGGGAATTTGGCGGGGTCGCGCAGCACGACATAGGCCTTGGGCTTGATGAGCTGTTCCTCGTCGGGCGCGCCGACGACGGCCGCCTCGACGACCTCGGGGTGGGTCACGATCGCGCCCTCCACCTCGGCCGGCGAGACCCAGATCGCGCCGACGCGGAGCATGTCGTCGGACCGGCCGACCATGAACAGATTGCCGTGCTCGTCCTCGTACACCTTGTCGCCGGTCTTCACGCCGCCGCGGCCCATCACCTCTTTGGTCTTCTCCGGCTTGTTCCAATACATCTCCGCCGCGGACGGCCCGTAGACGAACAGGTTGCCGATGTCGCCGCGCTTCACCGGCTTGCCCTCGTCGTCGAGGATCTCGTGGCGATAGCCGTCGACGATGCGCCCGCAGCTTGCCGCCACCGGGTGACCGGGCCGGTTCATGATGAAGAGATGCGTCATCTCGGTGGTGCCGACGCCGTCGAGGCATTCGACGCCGGTATATTCTTTCCAGCGGTGCATCAGCGCCGGCGGAAGGATTTCGCCGGCCGAGAGCACGTAACGCATGCGGCGGCAGGCCTTGCGCGCCTTCTCCTGGCCGATTTCCTTTTCCGCGTATTGCAGCATGCCGGCGAACAGCGTCGGCACGGCCATGCACATGGTGGGCTCGTGCGCGATGAACTGTTCCCACACGCGCTTCGGCGTGATCGGAGAGGCGCTCACCAGCGTGGCGGCCGCGGCGCGCAGCGTGAAATAGATCTGCCCGCCGAGGCCGAAGGCGAAGAACATTTTCGGCGGGCAGGAGATCACGTCGTCGCGGTTGATGCCGAGGGCGCCGATGCCGCCGAGCTCGCACGCCCAATAGAGATGATCGTGCGTGTGGACCACGCCCTTGGGATCGCCGGTCGAGCCGGAGCTATACAGCCAGAACGCCATTTCGTCGGGCTTGCGCGGCAAGGTGTCGAGCGCGCGGGGCTGCCGGTCGGCGGCCGGCTCGAACGCCTCGTAGCCGGGCGCGGCGCCGCCCACCATGCCGAAGAAGCGCGCATGCTTCGTGTGCGGGCGCACCTCTTCCATCGTCTTGGCGAGGCTCGCATCGACGAACGCCGCCTTCGCCTCGCTGTCGTTGAGGTAATAGAGATAGTCGCGCGGGCGGAGATAGGTGTTGAGCGGCAGCGGGATGACGCCGATCTTCATCGCGCCGAGGAACAGCGCGCCGAACTCGATGCCGTCCATGACGCTCATCATCATGCGGTCGCCGGGCTTCAGCCCGATCGATTTGAGATAGTTTCCGGCCTGGCAGGCGCGCTCGTAGAGCTGGCGGAACGTGACGTTCGCGCGGCCGTCGTCGACGATCATGAACGGCCGGTCGGCGTTCTCCGGCTTCAGCGCATTCTCGAACAGATAATCGACGACGTTGCCCTTCAAGCCGGGGCGCACGCCGCCTTTGGTCGCCGCGATGGCCATGCACGTTCTCCCTCGTCCGCGCCAGCATGTGTTTCCGCTTTCGGCGCTTCAACCCTGTTCGTCGTCCCGCCTCCGCGCGGCGGTGCCGGAATTTACGTCAGCGTAAAATAATCCGCAATCGCTACTCTGCCGCGCGGGTGCGCGGGCGGTGGCTCGGCGGCTTGGCGGCGGCGCGCAGCGCCACGATCTCGGCGCGGTCGCGCGGCATGAGGCGCATCGCCTGGTCCTTGCCCGATTCGTATTGCTTCGGCCAGCGCTGCGGCGCGTAGCCGTAATAGGCGGCGGCCTGCAGCGTGAAATGCGGGTTCACGAGGTGCGGCCGCGCGAGGCAGACCAGATCGGCGCGGCCGCCGGCCACGATCGTGTTCACCTGGTCCCAGGTCGTGATGTTGCCCACCGCGAAGGTCGCGATGCCGGCCTCGTTGCGGATCTGCTCCGAAAACGGTGTCTGGAACATTCGGCCGTAGACGGGTTTGGCGTCGGGCGCCGTCTGGCCGGCCGAAACGTCGATCGCGTCGCAGCCGTGGGCCTTCAGCATGCCCGCGATCTCGACCGATTCCTCCGGCGTCACGCCGGCCGTGCCCACCCAGTCCGTGGCCGAAATGCGCGCCGTCATCGGCTTGTGCTTCGGCCATACGGCCCGCACGGCATCGAACACTTCGAGCGGAAACCGCATGCGGTTCGCGAGGCTGCCGCCGTATTCGTCCGTGCGCCGGTTCGCGACCGGCGTGATGAAGTTCGAGAGCAGATAGCCGTGCGCCATGTGCAGCTCGAGGAGGTCGGCGCCGGCCGCATCGGCCATCCGCGCCGCGGCCACGAAATCGTCGCGCACGCGGATCATGTCTTCGCGCGTCATCGCGCGCGGCGTCTGCATGAACGGATAGTGCTTGATCGGGGAGGGGCCGATCACTTCCCAATTGCCGCCGTCGAGCGGGCGATCCATGCCCTCCCACGCCACTTTCGTCGAGCCCTTGCGCCCGCCATGGCCGAGCTGGATCGCGAATTTCGCGTCCGAATGGGCGTGGACGTAGTCGATGATGCGCTTCCACGCCGCCACGTGCTCGGGCTTGTAGAGCCCGCCGCAGCCCGGCGTGATCCGCCCTTCGCGCGAAACGCAGGTCATCTCCGACACGATGAGCCCGGCGCCGCCATGCGCGAGCGCGCCGAAATGCACGAAATGGAAATCGCCGACCGTGCCGTCCTCTGCCGAATACATGTCCATCGGCGACACGACGACGCGGTTGGCGAGCGTCAAATCGCGCAGCCTGAACGGCGTGAACATCGGCGGCGGATCGCCGTCGAGATTGAAGCCTTTGGCGCGGACCGTGTCGGCGAACCAGCGGTCCACGTTCTCGACGAATTTCGCGTCGCGCGCGCGCAGATTGTCGTAGGTGATCTGCTTCGAGCGCGTCAGCATCGAGAATGCCGCCTGCCAGGCCGGCATGTCCCGGAACCGGTTCGGATTCTCGGTCCAGATCACCGAAACGTCGGCGGCGTGCTGGGTCTTTTCGACTTCCTCGCGGCGCAGCTGGTCGAAGCGCGCGAGCGCGGCCGGAATTGTGGGCATCTCGCCGAGCGCCTGCGCCAGCGCGATCGCGTCTTCCATCGCGAGCTTGGTGCCCGAACCGATCGAATAATGCGCGGTGTGCAGCGCGTCGCCGAGCAGCACGACGTTTTCGTGATTCCATCGCTGGCAACGGATCGTCGGAAACGTGCGCCAGATCGACTTGTTGGCGACGAGTTTGTGGCCGCCGAGATGTTCGGCCCAGAGGCCCTCCATATAGGCGAGAATCTCGGGCTCCGAGAGGTGCTCGACTTCGGCCCGCGCGCTCGCCCAGGTTTCCTCGGGCGCCTCGATGATCCAGGTGGCGAGGCTGTCGTTGTACTGATACTCGCCAAGCACCCAGACGCCGTGCTTGTTCTCGGTGAAGTGGAACGTGAAGGCGGGGCTGGGCTTGGTCGAGCCGAGCCAGATGAACTTGTTGCGCCGCCACTCGATCTCGGGCCGGAACGTATCCTTGAAGGTCTCGCGGACGCGGCTGTTCACGCCATCGGCGCCGACGAGGAGATCGGCGCTCTTCGCCAGCGCGGCGATGTCGGTCACCTCCGTCTGGAACTTCAGCTCGACGCCGAGCTGCGCCGCGCGCGCGTGCAGCAGCTTCAGCAGCTCGACGCGCCCGCAGCCGCAGAAGCCGTGGCCCGAGGTGCGGATCACCTCGCCCTTCCAGCGGAAATCGATGTCGTCCCAATAGGCGAAGGTGCGCGTGATCGCGTCGTAGCTCTCGGGATCGTGCGAAAGGAAATTTCCGAGCGTCTCGTCGGAAAACACGACTCCGAAGCCGAACGTGTCGTCGGGACGGTTGCGTTCGTACACCGTCACGCGCGCGTCGGGCCGCGCCTTCTTGATCAGGATCGCGAAATAGAGCCCGCCCGGCCCGCCGCCGATCACGACGATGTTCATGCGCCCGTACCCTCGGCGGACCGCGCCGCCTCCGCCCGAATTATTTTAAGTCTAAAATATTCAGACTTAAAATATCAAGCCCCGGTTTTCGCCGGTGGAGGCGCGCGCTCCGCCCACCGCCGGATGCGGCGGCGCAGCGGCGTTTCCACGTAGCGGTAGCAGAGGCCCGCGAGCGCGACGACCAGTCCGATGTAGATCGGGAAATCGATCCACGACGACGGATTCTCGCCGATGAGGCGGGGCGCCAATCGCTCCCACCATGCCGCAATCGGCTCGTGCAGCGCATAGACCGCATAGCTCGCGTCGCCGAGAAAGACGAGCGGTGCCAGCGATAGCGCGCGATAGGCGGCGTGCCCGGCGGTCGCCGCCCCGTAGATCAGCATGCCGAAGAAGATCACGAGCACGGCGTTCGAGCGGATATGCCCCGGCAGATCGTCGAGGTTCATGAACAGCGCCATCAGCCCGAGCAGCCCGGCGGCGAACATCCCGGCCGCAAGCGCCGGCGCCGGCCTGGGTCCGATCGCGTAAACGCGCCCCAAGGCCATGCCGAACAGGAATTGCGGCAGATGCA
>CAZUYG010000317.1:0-4922 GCA_964624265.1 uncultured Candidatus Odyssella sp. | reverse complement strand
AACAAGGTGAACGACTGGTTCGTCGCCGAGCACCAGAAGCGCTTCAACAACGCGCCGCCGGACTTTTTCACGGCCGGCGGCATGAGCGCGGCGATGGCCGTCGTGGCTGCGATCCAGAAGGCCGGCGGCACCGACACCGAGAAGCTGATCGCGGCGATGGAAGGCCTGGAGTTCGAAACCCCGAAGGGCCCGATGACCTTCCGCAAGGAAGATCACCAGGCGATGCAGACGATGTATCACTTCCGGGTCAAGAAAGACTGGGCCAACGATTTCGACATGCTCGATCTCGTGCGCGAGATTCCGGCCAAGGACATCCACGTCCCGATCCGCAACAAGCGCTAAGGGCTTTGCGGCGGCGGGGGCACGCGTCTCCGCCGCCGGCCGCGCGCCATGGTCAACGAAGCGCCCGCAGAACATCCGGTCCTCGAGACGCGGGACCTGACGATCCGATTCGGCGGGCACGTCGCCGTCGATCGGGTCTCCTGCGCGTTCCGGCCCGGCACGCTCACCGCCATCGTCGGCCCGAACGGGGCCGGCAAGACCACCTATTTCAATCTCATCTCGGGGCAGCTTCGCGCGAGCGGCGGAACCGTCGCGCTGTTCAGCGAAGACATCACGCGGCTGCCGGCCCCGGAGCGCACGCGGCGCGGCCTCGGCCGGGCGTTCCAGCTCACCAATCTTTTTCCGAATCTCACGGTGCTGGAGAACGTGAGGCTCGTCGTGCAGAGCCGCGCGCGACTCGGCCTGAATCTCTGGTCCATGTGGTCGAGCCATCGCGAGCTGACCGAAAAGGCCGAGCACGTCCTGCACCGGACGGCGCTCGCCGCGCGGGCCGGCGACATCGCGGGCTCGCTGCCGCACGGCGATCAGCGAAAGCTCGAGGTCGCGATCCTGATCGCGCTCGAGCCCGATATCTTCATGTTCGACGAGCCGACCGCCGGCATGAGCATCGACGAGGTGCCGGTGATCCTCGACCTCATCCAGCACATCAAGGCGCAGGGCGACAAGACGATCCTCCTCGTCGAGCACAAGATGGACGTCGTGCGTTCGCTGGCGGACCGTATCATCGTCTTGCACAACGGCGCGCTCGTCGCCGACGGTGCTCCGGCGGAGGTGATCGCCTCGCCGATCGTGCAGCAGGCCTATCTTGGCCTTGGCGCAGACGAAGCGGAGGCCGCGTGATGGCCGAGGCCCTGCTCACGCTCTCCGGCGTCAACACGAAGATCGGGCGCTATCACATTCTGCACGGCGTCGACTTCGTCGTGCCCAAAGGCGGCATCACGATGCTGCTTGGCCGCAACGGGGCCGGAAAGACGACGACCCTGCGCACGATCATGGGCCTCTGGCGCGCCGCCGAGGGCCGCATCGTGTTCGAGGGCACCGACCTCACCAAGCTCGCCACGCCGGAGATCGCGCGGCTCGGCATCGCCTATGTTCCCGAGAGCATGGGTATCTTCGCCGACCTCACCGTGCGCGAAAACCTGATTCTGGCGACGCGCGAGCGCGCGCCCGATCCGCGCCGGCTGCAGTGGATCTTCGGCCTGTTTCCGGCGCTCGAGAAATTCTACGCGCTGGCGGCCGGCGCGCTGTCGGGCGGCCAGAAGCAGATGCTGTCCGTCGCGCGTGCGATCGTGGAGCCGAGGAAACTCATTCTCGTCGACGAGCCGACCAAGGGCCTGGCTCCCTCGATCATCCGCAACATGATCGCGGCCTTCAAGGAGCTGAAACAGACCGAGACGACGATTCTCGTCGTCGAGCAAAATTTCGTGTTCGCGGAAAGCCTCGGGGACGGCGTTGCGGTGATGGACGACGGAAAGATCAGGCACACGGGGGCGATGCAAGCGCTCGCGGCCGACCGCGACCTGCAGCAGCGAATGCTCGGCCTTCATCTGGATGCGCACCAATGACCGGCGCCGCGAAAGCCATCGGCACCGGAGGCCCGCCCGCGATCAAGCGCGATTGGCTGCCGATCCTCATCGTTCCCGTGCTGGCGGCGGTCGCGCTGCCGCTGGTGGGCAATTTTTCGGGCTGGCTCACGCTCACCGTGGCCGGCCTCGCGATGGGCATGATGATCTTCATCATGGCCTCCGGCCTGACGCTCGTGTTCGGCCTCATGGACGTGCTGAATTTCGGCCACGGCGTGTTCATTTCGATCGGCGCTTTCGCGGTCACGCTCGTGGTCGTGCCGCTGGCGGCGATGGTGCAGGCGGATTCGGTTTTCGCGAACATCGCGGTGCTCCTGCTGTGCGCGGTCGTGGCGATGGCGCTCACCGGCGCGCTCGGCTGGGCCTTCGAGCGCGTCATCGTGCGCCCCGTGTATGGCCAGCACCTCAAGCAGATCCTGGTCACGATGGGCGGCATGATCGTGGCCGAGCAGCTCATCCATGTGCTGTGGGGCGCCGATCCGATCTCGGTGCCGCCGCCCGAGGCGTTTCGCGGCGCCGTGCTGATCGGCGACGCGGCGATCGAGCGCTATCGCATTCTCGCCGTCGCCGTGGGCCTCGTCGTCTTTGCGGCCATGCTGCTGGTGCTGAACCGCACGAAGATCGGCCTGCTGATCCGCGCCGGCGTCGAGAACGGCGAGATGGTCGAGGCGCTCGGCTATCGCATCCGGCGCCTGTTCGTCGGCGTTTTCGTCGCGGGATCGGCGCTGGCCGGGCTGGGCGGCGTCATGTGGGCGTTCTACCGCCAGACCCTCACGCCCGGCATGGGCATGGAGGTGATGGTGTTGATCTTCATCGTCATCATTGTCGGCGGACTCGGCTCGGTCGGCGGCTGTTTCCTCGGCTCGCTGCTGGTGGCGCTCGTCGCGAACTACACGGGCTTTCTCGCGCCCAAGGTGGCGCTGGGTTCCAACATCCTGCTGATGGTGCTGGTCCTGATGTGGCGCCCGCAGGGCCTTTATCCGGTGGCCAAGCGATGACGCGGCGGCGCGCGCGGGGCGACGGCGGCGGAGCAGGGGCATGCTGACGCAACTCCTGTCCGGCGATTTTCCGCGCTCGCGGTCGCTCACCGTCATCCTGCTCGCGATCTTCGCGCTGCTCGCGCTAGCCCCGTTCCTGTTTCCAGGCACGCAGCCGCTGAACGTCGCGGCGAAGATCTGTTACTTCATCGTCCTCGTCGCCTCCTACGATCTGCTGCTCGGTTACACGGGCATCGTCTCGTTCGCGCACACGATGTTCTTCGGGATCGGCGGCTATGGCGTCGGGCTCGCCCTGTACGGCTGGGGCGCCGATTGGGGCTCGGTCGCGGCCGGCCTCGTCATCGCACTCGCGGTATCGGTCGTGCTCTCGCTCGTGATCGGGCTCGTGTCGCTGCGCGTGCGCACGATCTTTTTCGCGATGATCACGCTCGCGGTGGCCTCGGCCTTCGCGATTCTCGCTTCGCAGCTGTCATCGCTGACCGGCGGCGAGGACGGGCGCAGCTTCAGCGTGCCCGAAATCCTGCGACCGAGCTTCCGGCCGTTCGAGGGCACCGTGTTCGGCGTGGCGATCACGGGGCGCATCGTCGTGTACTATCTCGTCTTCGCCGTCTCGCTCGCGCTGTTCCTCGCGATGATCCGCATCGTGAATTCGCCGTTCGGCCGCGTGCTGCAGGCGATCCGCGAGAACACGTTTCGCGCCGAGGCGATCGGCTACCGCACCGTCGTCTACCGCACGATCGCGAATTGCCTCGGCGCCGGCATGGCGACGATGGCCGGCGCGCTGATGGCGCTGTGGCTGCGCTATATCGGCCCCGACACCTCGCTGTCGTTCTCGATCATGATCGACATCCTGCTGATGGTCGTGATCGGCGGCATGGGCACGATGTATGGCGCAGCGATCGGCGCCACGATCTTCATCCTCGCGCAGAACTATCTTCAATCGCTGATGGGCTTCGCCAGCAAGTCGCTCGAGGGCATCCCGCTGCTGCCGAAGCTGCTGCACCCCGATCGCTGGCTCCTCTGGCTCGGCGTCCTGTTCATCCTCTCGGTCTATTTCTTCCCGACCGGCATCGTCGGGAAGCTCCGGCGGAAGTAACGCCTCCAGTGTCGTCGTCGTTCCCGCGAAGGCGGCCACCCATGTCTTCACCCATTCTTTGTCCAAGCCAAGGCCTTGACGGTTGGCTGATGGTCCCCCGCTTTCGCGGGGGCGACAAGATGGTGTAGGGCATAGGCGATCTTGCACGAGGAGCCTTTCATGCCCGCCGAAGCCGCCGCGAAACCTGCCGCCGCCGACCCCGGCCGTATCGTCACCGAGAAGCGCGGGCGGGTATTCCTGATCGGCATCGACCGGCCGAAGAAATACAACGGCTTCACGCCGCAGATGTTGACCCAGCTCGCAGAGGCCTACACGGCCTACGAGCGCGACGCCGACGCATGGTGCGCGGTGCTGCACGCCGAGGGCCAGCACTTCACCGCCGGCCTCCAGCTTTCGGCATTCGACATCACGGCCGAGCTGGTTCCGCCGGGCCTCGTCGATCCGCTGGCGCTGCAGCCGCCGTTTCGAACCAAGCCGGTCGTCGTGGCGGTCAAGGGCTTCTGCTACACGATCGGTATCGAGCTGATGCTCGCGGCCGACATCGTCGTGGCCGAAGAGGGCACGCGCTTCGGCCAGGTCGAGGTGAAGCGCGGCCTCGCGGCCTATGGCGGCGCCACGATCCGCTTCGTCGAACGCGCCGGCTGGGGCAATGCGATGCGCTACCTGCTCACCGGCGACGAGTTCGACCCCGCCACCGCGCATCGCCTGGGCGTCGTGCAGGAGGGGGTGCCGCAAGGGCAGGGCCTGGCGAAGGCGCTCGAGATCGCCGAGCGCATCGCCCGGCAGGCGCCGATCGCCGTCCGCGCAACGCGCGCGAACTCCTGGCTCTACGCGACGGAGGGGCAGGAGGCCGCCATTGCCGCCATGCCGCGCGACCGCGCGGCGATCGTCGAGACCGAGGAC
>CAZUYG010000316.1:0-4937 GCA_964624265.1 uncultured Candidatus Odyssella sp. | reverse complement strand
CCCTTTGCCGCCGGAGCGCCCATGGCCGATCTCGCCCGCATCGAAAACCTGTTCTTCGCCCAGGCCGGCATGGATCGCCGCCGTGTCGAGCGCATCGCGTCCGACGCGCTCGCGAAGGCCGACGACGGCGAACTGTTCCTGGAATACGTGCAGCACGAAGCGCTCGTCTTCGACGACGGCAAGCTCAAGAGCGCGTCGTTCAACACGTCGCAAGGCTTCGGCCTGCGCGCCGTCGCCGGCGAAACCACGGGCTATGCCCATGCCGCGGAGCTGTCGGAGCCCGCGATCAAGCGCGCGGCCGCCACCGTGCAGGCGGTGACGCTGGGGCACGGCGGCGCGATGGCCGTGGCGCCGCAGGGCACCAATCGCAGCCTCTATGCCGACATCAACCCGCTCGAGACGCTGCCGTTCGAGGCGAAGGTGAAGCTGCTCGCCGAGATCGACGCCTATGCGCGCGGGAAAGACAAGCGCGTGCGCCAGGTCGGCGTGGCGCTCTCCGGCAACTGGCAGGCGGTCGCGATCCTGCGCGCCGACGGGCGCATGGACGGCGATATCCGCCCGCTCGTGCGGCTGAACGTCTCCGTCATCGTCGAGGAAAACGGCCGCATGGAATCGGGCGGCCACGGCAGCGGCGGCCGCGCCGCCTATTCGGCCTGGGTCGATCCCGCCGCGTGGCGGGCCGAGGTCGACGAGGCGCTGCGCCAGGCGCTCGTGAATCTGGAATCGGTGCCCGCGCCCGCCGGCGAGATGGTCGTCGTGCTCGGCCCGGGCTGGCCCGGCATCCTGCTGCACGAAGCGATCGGCCACGGCCTCGAAGGCGATTTCAACCGCAAGAAAACCTCGGCCTTCGCCGGCCTGATGGGCCAGCGTGTGGCGGCCAAGGGCGTCACCGTCGTCGACGACGGCACGATCCCCGACCGGCGCGGCTCGCTGACGATCGACGACGAGGGCACGCCCTCGTCGCGCACCGTGCTCATCGAAGACGGCATCCTCACCGGCTATCTGCAAGACCGCATGAACGCGCGGCTGATGAACATGAAGCCCACCGGCAACGGCCGCCGCGAGAGCTACGCGCACGCGCCGATGCCGCGCATGACCAACACCTACATGCTCGCCGGCGACAAGGACCCGGAGGAGATCCTGCGCTCGGTCGATCGCGGGCTTTATGCGGTCAATTTCGGCGGCGGGCAGGTGGACATCACCAGCGGCAAGTTCACCTTCTCCTGCACCGAGGCCTACAAGATCGAGGGCGGCAAGAAGGGCGCACCGGTGAAGGGCGCGACTCTCATCGGCAGCGGGCCCGACGTGCTGACGAAGGTGAGCATGATCGGCAGCGACATGACGCTCGACACCGGCGTCGGCACCTGCGGCAAGGACGGGCAGAGCGTGCCCGTCGGCGTCGGGCAGCCGACGCTCCGGATCGACGGCATCACCGTGGGCGGAACCGAGGCGCGGTAACGCGCAAAGCGGTCACACTTTCTTCACCGTGATCCGGGAAGCTCCGCCGCCATGATTCCGCAACGCCGCCCCGATCCCCGGCAGGAAGAGCCGCGCCCGCCCGGCAGCAGCGGATGGCTGTGGATCGCCGCGTTCGCGGTGCTGGCGGCGCTGCTCGGCTGGCTCGCCTCGGAATACGGCGACAATTTCGATTGGGGCAGCGACGGGCCGCGGCTCGCCTACGTCGTGCTGTTGCTCGTGCTCATCGTCTCGAGCCTGGCGCTCCGCCGCGCGCGGATCGGCTTCGCTCTGAAATCGCTGCTCGCCTGGGCCGCGATCGGGCTCGTGATCGTGATCGGCTATTCCTATCGCGCGGAGCTCAAGGCGGTGTGGTACCGCGTCGCCGGCGAGCTCGACACGTCGCGGCCGACGCCGGTGGAGACGCGCGCCGACGATCGCGATCCCGGGCGCGAGCGCGGCGAAGGCCGCGCGCTGGCCATCCGGCAATCCTCCGACGGGCATTACTACGTCAACGTCCGCGTCAACGGCAGCGACGCGCGGCTGCTGATCGACACCGGCGCCACGCTCACCGTGCTGAGCAAGCTTCAGGCCGAGCGTGCGGGCATCTTTCCGTCGCCATCCGACTATACGGCGAGCGTGCGCACGGCCAGCGGCATCGCCAAGGCCGCCGTCGTCCGGCTCGCCACGCTCGAGATCGGCGAGGCGCGGCTCCAGAACGTGCGCGCCCTGGTGATGGACACGCCGGCCAACACGTCGGTGCTCGGCATCGACACGCTGCAGCAGTTCCGCAGCTACGAGTTCCGCGACGGCGTGCTGACGCTGCGCTGGTAGGCCGGCGCGGCCCGGCGTTCCGGCAAGCGCCGCTACGCGTCCCGCACCGCGATCGTCATCGTGCCGATGCGCTCGATCGCCGCCGTCATCACGTCGCCGGCCTTCACCGGGCCGACGCCGGCCGGCGTGCCCGTGTAGAGCAGGTCGCCGGGCTCGAGCGTGTAGAAGCTCGACGCGAACTCGATGAGCCGCGGAATGTCGTAGACCAGGTGCTTCGTCCGCGAGTCCTGCCGCTTCTCGCCGTTGACCGCAATCGTGAGGCCGACATCGCTCGGATCGCCGAACTCGTCGGCGGTCACCATCCATGGCCCCAGCACGGCATAAGTGTCGATCGACTTGCGGAAGCCGGCGAATTGCGGGCCGCGCAGGGTCATGTCGAGGCCGATGGTGTAGGCAACGACGTGCTTCAGCGCGTCCTCGCGCCGGATTCGCGTGCCCTTGCGGCCGATCACGGCCACGAGCTCGATCTCGTGGTCGTTGCGGTTCTCCATCGTCGTGAACGGCTTGCGGATCGCCACGCCTTCGCTCGGCCCCACCAGCGACGAGCCGGCCTTGAGGAACATCCCCCAGCGGGCGATTTCGGCGTTCGAGAAATCGCGGCCGTGGCCGATGCCCTTGTCGGCCTGCGCCTCGGCGACGTGGTCGACGTAGTTGATCGGCGCGCCGATGATCTTGCCCGGATTGGCGACCGGCGCCAGCAGCTTCACCTTCGCCAGCGGTATCGGCTTCGCCCGCTTGGCGAGCTTGGCCGCCGCGGCCTTGATCTTCGGCAAGTTAGCGACGAGCAGGTCGCCGCGCGGAACCGGATAGCGCACCGCCGGCAGAAGCTTCAGCACGCCGCTGACGTCGCGCACCACCCCGGCCTCGGCATCCACCACGCCGATCTGATTCTTTCCGAAACGGCAGAGTTTCATGGTTCCCCCTCGAGTCCGCACGAACATGCGGTTTTTATCCGCGTCCGCGACAATGAATGGCCGGCGGATGCGAAACAAGCCGCAACGCCGTCTCCGGTGCCATGCGCGGGGTGCGCGCCGCAGGGGCTAAAGCGCGAAGATCTCCATGTCGCCGACGCGGCCCCTGAGCTTGTGGCGGCCGAGCGGGCGTGGCGCGAAATCCGGGCCGAGATCGGCGCGCGTCGATTCGCTGATCAGGATCGAGACGGTTTCGCCCTTCGGCGCCAGCACCTTGCCGAGCTGCTCGATGCGCTGGCCCACGTTCACCATGTCGCCGATGATCGTGTAGTTGATGCGGCTCGACGAGCCGATGTTGCCGACGGTGGCGTCGCCCGAATGGATGCCGATGCGCATCCGCGTCTCCTTCTCGCCCGCGGCGCGGCGCTGCGCATTGTCGCGCTCGATCGCGGCGCGGATCGCCAGCGCCGCGCGGCAGGCGCGCTCGGCGCGGTTCTTGATCTTCTCGGGCGCGCCCCAGAACGCCATCACCGAATCGCCGATGTATTTGTCGACGATGCCGCCCTCGGCTTCGATGCAGTCGTTGACGAGGCCGAAATGCCGGTTGAGATAGGCTGCGACGGCGGCGGCATCCTGCTGCTGAGAGGCGGTCGAGAAACCGGCGATGTCGGTGAACATCACGGTGAGATTGCGCTGCTCCGACTCCACCTCGCGCGTGTCGCCGCTTTTCAGCAGGTGCCGCGCCAGCGGCTTCGGCACGTAGGTTTCGAACCAGCGCAGCGCGCCGGTCATGGAATTGAACGCGCGCGCCTGCTCGTCGAGCTCGCGGATGCGGCTCCGCGGCAGCGGCTGCACCTCGGAAACGCGCAGATCGCCCACGAGCGTCGCGGCTTCCGAAATGCGCCGCACCGGCCGCGCGAGCCGGCGGCCGATCAGCACGGCCAGCAGGATCGCGCCGACGATGGCGACGCCGCCCGCCACGAGCGCGAGAACGAGGCGGTTGATGATCTCGCCGAGGTCGCTGGTGCGCGTATAGGCGCCCACCAGCAGCGGCTTGTCGCTGTAGCCGTTGAGCTCCGTGTAGAAGAACGGGAAATACTCGCCGTTCACGTCGATCGTGCGATTCTCGATCGGCGGCCGCGCCAGGAACAGGCGCCCGCGATTGCGCTTTTCGTCCCAGAGCGCGGCGAGGACGGGGTCTCCGAAGCGGGCCAGCGTGGGCAGCGGCTCCTCCAGGCTGGCGCTCACGCGCCCGCCGCGCATCATCGCGTGCGCCAGCACGCGGTCGCGGCCGTAGAGTATGAATATGCTCGCGTTCGATTCGCGCCCGAGCCGTTCGACGTAGCCCGAGAGATCCTCGGTGCTGACCACGGCCACGAGCACCCCGATCACCTGCCCGTCGCGGATGACCGGCTGGCCCGCGGCGATGACCGTCTCGCGGATCACGGGGTTGAAGAGGGGCTGCGTCCAGCCGCTCGCGCGGCGTGCCCACGCCTGGCGCGCGAGCATGGCGATGTTCGGAAACGAGGAAAGGTCGGCCTGGCCGATGGCGATGCCGTCGGGCAGGCGCTGCGCGCCGCGCGCGGTGAGGTCGGGCTTCATGAAGCTCAGCACGCGCAGCTGCGGCATGCCGGCCAGCCCGCCGAGCAGGAAAGCGTCGAACTCCGCCGTGCGCTCCGGCGCGATGCGGCCGGAGGCGATCTCGGCGGCCATCAGCTTCAGTTCGTCGGCCGGCTG
>CAZUYG010000315.1:0-4967 GCA_964624265.1 uncultured Candidatus Odyssella sp. | reverse complement strand
AGGTGAGCAGGACCTGATAGAGGTGATCGCGCGAATAGAGGAAGCCGATCGCCAGCCGTTCGACCGCTAGGCCGAGCAGAAAGCTCAGCGGCAGACCGAGCGCGATCGCGATGAACAGATTGCCGGTCTTGATCGCTAGCCAGTGGGCGAGGTAGGCGCCGATCATGAAGAACGATCCGTGCGCCAAGTTGATGACGCCGAGAATGCCGAAGATCAGCGTGAGCCCGCTCGCGACCAGGAACAGCAGGAAGCCGTACTGAACGCTGTTCAGGCTCTGGACGAGAAACGACGAGACATCCATGGGCGCCTCCCGCGCTCCGCGGCGAAAGCGGCGGCGGAACCCCTTCCGCCGCCGCCCCGTTCGATCAGGCCATACCGCAGCCGCGGCCCGGATCGGCCACCGCCTTCTGCGCCACGCCGAGCAAGACGTTGTCGCCGTTCTTCACCTGGCGCAGATAGATGTCCTGGATCGGGTTCTGGGATTTCGAGAACGTCATCGTTCCGCGTGGGCTGTCGAGCTTCGCCGTGCGCATCGCGGCCATGATGTCCTTCTTCGCCTTGACGTCGCCCTTCACCGCCTTCATCGCGTGAACCAACAGCTGACCGGTGTCGTAGCCCTGTACGGCGAACACGTCGGCGGGGCGCCCCGTTTTCGCCTTGAAGGCCGCCGTGAAGCGCTTGTTGGTCGGGTTGTCGAGCGATTCGGCGTAGTGCAGCGTCGTGATGATGCCCTCGCCCGCCGCGCCGGCCGCCTGCAGCGTTCCGTCGGTTAGGAAGCCGGCGCCGAACAGCGGAATCGTCTTCTTGAGCCCGCTCGCGTCGTAGTCCTTCATGAACTTCACCGCGCCGCCGCCCGAGAAGAACGTGAACACGGCATCGGGCTTCAGCGAGGCGATCTCGGTGAGATGCGCCTGGAACTCGATGTTCGGAAACGGGATCAGGATCTCCTTCACCACCTGCCCACCGGCCTTGACATAGCCTTCCTTGAACGCGCCGATCATCTCGTGGCCCGCCGCGTAGTTCCACGTGATCGACACCGCCTTCTTGTGGCCCCGCTTCACCATTTCCGGGCCCATCGGGTAGCAGGTCTGCCAGTTCGAAAACGACGTCCGGAAGACGTTCGGCGCGCACATCTGGCGCGTGACCGCGTCGGCGCCCGCGTTGGAGACGATCGTGATGGTTCCTTCCTCGCGCGCGATCTTGACCATCGCCATCGCGACGCCCGAATGCACCGGCCCGGTCAGGAAATCGACCTTCTCGCCGGCGATCAGCTTGTTCGTGTTGTTCGCCGCCTTGGCCGGATCGGCCTCGGAGTCGACCTTCACGTATTCGACGGGTCGTCCGCCGAGCGTGCCGCCGGCCTCCTCGATCGCCATGATCATGGCGTCGGTGATGTTGTGGCCGAGCGAGGCGTAGGTGCCGGTGTAGGGCAGCAGGATGCCGACCTTCACCTTGGCGGACTGGGCCAGCACGAACGGCCCGGGCAGCAGCGAGACGGCGGCGCCGGCGCCGGCCGCCGACAGGAAGCGTCGGCGGGTCGTCGGAGAGCGGGATTTCATAGCGTTCCTCCTGTGTTGTTCGCGGCCGCCCTTCGCGCCGCCGCCGTCGCGGGATCCCACAGTCGATGAACGCGTTCAGCCGTGTATTTGCCGGTACTTCTCCTCGAGCTGTTCGCGGTCCTCGACGAAGTCGGGATTGACCGCGATGCAATTTGCCGGGCAGACGAGCTTGCATTGCGGCTCGTCGTGCGCGCCGACGCATTCTGTGCATCGCAAGGGGTCGATCACGTAGATGGACGGCCCCGCCGAGATCGCCTCGTTGGGGCACACCGGCTTGCAGGCGTCGCAGGCGGTGCAGTCTTGGGTGATGTAGAGGGCCATGGCGTCGCTCCCCGTCAGGCGGCTCGGCGTTCGAGCTGATTGAGCTTTTCGTGGCGGAAGGCGCCCCAGAGCGCCGCGCCGATGGCCCCGGCATAGATCGAATCCGGGCTGCTCTTGATCTCGACCGCGACCTTCTCCTTGACACAGATCTCGCGCATCGCGGCGACGAGGCCTGTGTCGAGCGCGAGGCCGCCGGTCATCATCACGACGCCATCCTTGGTGCCCGCGGTCTTGAGCAGTTTCGCGAGCCGGTCGGCCATCGAAATGTGGATGCCTTTGAGGATGTTCGCGGCCGAGATGCCGCGCGAAACCATATTGATCACGTCGGTTTCGGCGAGCACGGCGCAGATGCCGCTTACCTTCTCCGGCGCCTCGCCCCGCTGCGAGAGCGTGCCGATTTCGTCCTGCGCGATGCCGAGATAGCGCGCGATGTTCTCGAGGAACTGGCCCGAGCCGGAGGCGCATTGGCTCGTCATCTTGTAGCCGAGCACCTTGCCGCGCTCGTCGACGCGGATCGCGCGGCCGTGCAAGGCGCCGACGTCGAGCACCGCGCGCGTGGCGGGATCGAGTTCGATGGCGCCGCGCGCATGCGTCGTCATCGAATAGAAATGGCCGGTCTGAAACCCGAGGCTTTCGCCCTCGCCGGTCGTGGCGCAGTAGGCGATGTCGGCACGCTTCAAGCCGGCGACGGCGAGAGTATGGTCGTAGGATTCCGACGCGAGCTGCAGCGGATCGCGCTGACGCACGCGGTCGCAGCGCTTCGCGAGCAATTTCGCGCTCGCGCCCTCGACGGAATAGAGAACCGTCTTGACCGCGCCCGTGCCGACATCGATTCCGGCGGTGAACACCATGGCCTGCTCCTTCAGTGCACGACGGCGCGGCGCGCGAACTCGGCCGCGCCGAGCGCGCCGGTGTAGATCGAGTCGGGATTGATGTTGATCGCGACCTTGCCGTAGTTCTCTTCGACGAGCTTCTTGAGCTCTTTCACCGCGGCTTCGTTCTTCGCGACGCCGCCGGTGAAGGTGAACTGGTCCTTGACGCCGCCCGAGCGCGAGAGGATCGACATGGCGCGCAGGATGATCGCGCGGTGGAGGCCGGCGATGATGTCTTCGCGCTTCTCGCCGAGCGCCAGCCGGTCGCGAAGTTCGGCGCCGGCGAATACGGTGCAGGTGGAGTTGATGCGCACCGTGCGGGTCGCCTGCATCGCGAGCGGGCCGAGCTCGTGCAGGCCGAGGTTCATCTCGTCGGCGATATAGCCGAGATAGCGCCCGCAGCCCGCCGCGCAGCGGTCGTTCATCTGGAAGTTCTCGACGATCCCGGCGGGATCGACCTGGATGGCCTTGGTGTCCTGCCCGCCGATGTCGAGCACCGTGCGCGTCTCGGGATACATGAGGTGCGCGCCGAGCCCGTGGCACAGGATCTCCGACCGGATGTGCTCCTTCGAGAACGGCAGGGTCACGCGGCCGTAGCCTGTGCCGACGACGTAGCTTTCCTCGAGCGGAATCGCGAGCGCGCCCTTGACCGCGTCGGCGACCGCCCCCGCGCGCCCCGCGAGGTCCGGCGCGGCGCCGACCGCGCGATCGAGCGCGCGCAGCAGCTTGCCGCTCTCGTCCTGCGCCGGCGGCCGGTTTTCCACCTCGATGATCGAGCGGTCGTAGATATTGAGCAGCAGATCGAACGGCAGACGGCAGCGGCCGGCCACGGCCTCGCCGACGGACATGAAGCGCGAGCCGGCGATGTCGCGGAAGAAATCAGACTTGCGCTTGGCGCCGGGCTCGAACAATGCGGGCGCGTCCTGGCGGAGCTGCGCGAAGACCTCACTAAGCGCATCGCGCAGGGCGGCGTGGACTTCGCGGAACCGCTCGGCCCGCGCATTTTCGCCGCAGACGCGTTCGAGCTCGGTGAGCTGCTCGAGATACTGCTCCAGCCGGAACGCGCGCTCGAGATCGGCGAGGAACGCATCGAGCTGCCCCGGTGCGAGCGCCAGCGCGCCGAGGCCGCGGCGAAACAACGTGAACCGCGTGTCGATGAGCGCCTCGTGCTTGGCCACGCGCGTCGCCGTGTCGTAGTTCGAACGCGAATTGGTGATGCCGTGGCCGAGCGCCACGCCTTTCTCGTCCATCACCACGGCCTTGGTCGTGGTCGAGCCGAGATCGATGCCGATGAAGGTTTGCATGGCGGCCCCGCTCAGTGCAGCGCCGCGGCGGGCGCCGCCGCGCCGGCATTCGGCATCGGCGCGGCTCCGTGGCGCCTCTGCTCGATCATCTGGAGATAGCTCTCGAGCCGGTTCTTGACGTTCGCCGGTGAGAAGTAGCGCGGGTCGACGAGATCGGTCTCGACGAACGCGGCAGGCTTGCCCGTGCGCCGCTCGATCTCGCGCAGGATCAGGAGCTGGCCGGCCGAGAAGCTGTTGCAGCTCTTGATCGAATTAATCAGGAAGCCGTCGGCCTCGTATTCGTTGACGTATTTCTCGATGAGATCGATGCGCGAAGGCAGGTTCCGGTTCGTGTAGCAGCCGAGACAATAGTCGGCGAGCGATTCGAGCGGATGCGCTTCGTCGTGGCGGAAGCCGAGGTCGTAGACGCCGCCGACCTTGGTGTAAGTGCTGGCGACAACGACCGCGCCCTCGTCGTAGAACATCTTCCAGAAGTCGCGGAAGCTGGTCCAGTTCGGCGGGCCTTCGACGACGAGGCGGTACTTCTCCTCTTTCATCTCGCCATCGGGCGTGATCGGGCCCTGGCCGTTCTTGATGCGCTGTTCGATCTCGCCGCGCAGGATACGGTAATACTCCGTGGCGTCGGCCGTTCCACGAAACGCCGTGAAGATCGGGCCGACGTAGTAGACGCCGCCGAAATAGGCGTCGATCGGCGAGGGCTTGTTCTTCGCCGACTGGAGCACCCAAACGAAATTCTCCTCGGCGCGCGCGGATTCCTTGAGGATCTCCCGCAGCCGGTCGATGTCGAACTTGACTCCGCTGACGCGCTCGAGGCCGGGGATGATGACCTCCTTGAGCTGCTTCACGATGTAGTCGCGCATGTTCTTGGTCGCGTGCCCGTCGCCCTCGTAGGGCACGTGCAGCATCAGGGT
>CAZUYG010000314.1:4723-4981 GCA_964624265.1 uncultured Candidatus Odyssella sp. | reverse complement strand
ACCGCCGTAAATCCGCGTGTGGCTGCCGTCGACTTGCTAGAACCGCTCGAGCGCGGGTTCGATATCGCCGGCGCTCATGCCGATTCCCGAGTCGGAGACGGCGATTTCCACGGCGCCGCCCATCGCGTGCGCCCGCACGGACACGGTGCCGCCCTTGTTCGTGAATTTGAGGGCATTCGCCATCACGTTGATGATCACTTGGCTGAGCTTGGTCCGGTCCGCGGCGACCATCACGTCGTCGGCTTCCGCATCGAGGTG
>CAZUYG010000314.1:0-4713 GCA_964624265.1 uncultured Candidatus Odyssella sp. | reverse complement strand
GGAAAGAGACCGTCGAACGCTCCAACCCACGGATTCGATTTGGACCGATCTCGCCTTCAGGCGTTTCCCGTCAGCCATGAGGCAGGTTTTTCGGCAAGCGGCGTCGAGCCTCGGTTCACGTCAACCTAGCGGCCGCATCGGGCTTGAATGCGCGGAGCGTTCGTGCAATGAGCCTTGACGTCAACAATGGAGGGGTAGCGTGCGATTGACGATCATTTCTGCTTCCCTCAAGGCGGTCGCGCTCCTGGTCGCATTCTCCTGCGCGATCCAGCTTGGGGCGTCGGGAACTGCGCGAGCGCAGAGCCCCGAGCAGTACAGCAGTTTCATCCAGGGCGTGACATTCGGCGCCAGCAATTACCGTTATTTCGCGCTGCCGTCGCCGCATTCCTCGCTGTGCGCGGAGGCGTGCTATCGCGACGGCCGCTGCTCGGCGTGGACCTACCAGTCGCCGGAATCGCGCGGCGATAAGACGCCGCTGTGTTATCTGCATCCCCGGGTCTATAGCCAGACTGCGAACGGCTGCTGCACGTCCGGCGTGATCTACGGGCGCTCTGCGGGTCCGCGGCCGGGCCCGGGTCCGGGCCGTCCGCCCAACTCGGGCGAGCTTGAACCGGGGCAATACAGCACTTTCATCGAGGGCGTGACGCTCGGGGTGAGCAATTACCGGCAGCTCACTTTGCCGTCTCCGCATTCGTCGTTGTGCGCGCGGGCCTGTTTCGACGACCGCCGTTGCGTTGCGTGGACCTACCAGACCCCGGAGTCGAACGGACAGAATGTCCCGTTCTGCTATCTGCACACTTACGCTCCTCGGCGGACTGCAAACGCCTGTTGCACCTCGGGATGGATTCGCGGGCGCGGGGCGCGATTCTAGGGCCATTTGACGAACCGCCGGCGTCCTGGCCGCCGCGACCGCGGCGAACGGCCCCCAGTTCGATTCGAGGCCTCGTCGACCGGCTTCCGCGCGCTCGGCGAGAGCCTTGACTTCGATGTTCATGTCATGAACATTCTCGGCACTCTGGCCGGTCGGCCATTTGAGGGGCGATTTCCGCCTCTTGTCCGGGAGAAGAGCTCACCTGGACTGCGGTAGCTTTACATCATGGTTTCGGGAGCCTTGCCGCGTGCGCAGTACCATCCGCCGCGACCGGGTGCTGCCCGCACATCCGGTTTCTCGCCCGCGGGTCGTTTCCGCGATCGAGCCGAACGCGGCTTGAAGCGTTGCCCGTCCTATCCTCTCTGTCCGATCTGCCCGCACTGATGACGCCGCCGCTCACGATCGCGATCGAAGAGAGCTTCGGCTGGAAGCGCGCTTCGGCCGGCCGCGTCAGCGTGTGGGCAAAGGGGTACCAGCGCGGCGCTGATCTGGCGACGCTGTTGGCCTGGTTCCGGCAACATGAGGCGGCTCCGAGCCCGTCCTCGATCGGCCGCTTTCTCGAAGGCCTCGATGGCCATTTCGCCTTCGCGGCCGCCGGGCCTTCCTGGGGTCTTGCCGCGGTCGACGCCGTCCGCAGCATCCCGCTTGGCTGGTCCCGCGTCGGCGACGCATGGGTCGTCCACGATCAGGCCGAAGCGCTAAGGCGCCGGGCCGCGCTCGGCGAGGCGCATCTCAACGGCGATGCGGCGCTGGCGATCGCGATGGCCGGATACACGGTGGACGTCGCAACGCTCTATCACGGTCTGCATCAGCTCGGGCCCGGCGAATGCGTTGTCTTTGCCGGCGCCGCCGCGCCGCTGCGTCACCGCTATTACTGCTACCGGCCCTGGCGCGCCGACAAACCGGCCTACGACGAGGCGCGCGCGCGCAAGGCGCTGGCGGAGCGCACGCTTGAAATCGTCGACGGCATGATGAAGAGCATCGCCGGCCGAGAGTTGGTCGTGCCGCTCAGCGCCGGCCGCGACTCGCGCCTCATCGTCAGCGCGGCGCGCCACCTCGGGTATCGCAACGTGCGCTGCTTCGCCTACGGCCGCAGCGGAAATTTCGAGTCGGTCGCCAGCGAGGCGATCGCCGCGCGGCTGAACTATCCGTGGCGCTTCGTCGCGTCGGGAACGCGCTTCATGCGGCGCTATCTCGCGAGCGAGCGGCATCGCGGCTACATGCTGTTCGCGGACACGCTGCAATCGGCGCCGTTCATCCAGGATCTGCCGCAGGTTGCCCATTTGAAAGCCACGGGCTTCATTCCCGACGACGCGGTGCTGTGCAACGGGAATAGCGGCGACTACATCAGCGGCGCTCATGTCGTTCCGGCGATGCGGCGCGAGGCACCGGGCCTTTCGGCCGACGAGCGCCGCCGCCGCATCAGCGACAGTCTGGTCGCGAAGCATTTCGCGCTCTGGCGCGACTTGGCCACGCCCGCGAACAGGCTCCGCATCTCCGCGATGCTGCAAGCCTCGATCGCGCGCGCAGGCGGCGAACTCGGCGATCCGCGCGACGATTACGGCCTCTACGAGTATGCGGAGTTCCAAGACCGGCAGTGCAAGTTCGTCGTCACCGGGCAGCGCATCTACGAGTTCCTCGGCCACGAATGGCGACTGCCGCTATGGGCCAAGTCCTATCTCGATTTCTGGGAGGCGGTCCCGCTTGCCGGCAAGGCCGAGCAAAGCCTCTACGCCGCGATGCTCGCGGCGGAAAACTGGGGTGGCGTATGGAGCGGCATCCCGGTCAATCGCAAGACGATCCGGCCGCAATGGCTGCGGCCCATCCGGCTCGCGGCCAAGCTCGCTGTGGCGCCCTTCGGGCGCGACCGGTGGCATCGGTTCGAGCGTCGCTTCTTTCAATATTGGATGAGCCCGACCGGCGCGACCGCGATCGTCCCATACCTGCGCGCGGCGTCCGATCGGCGCGGGGCGCGGCATGGCATGGCGTGGCTGGCCGAAAACTATCTTGCGCGCCACGGCATCGGCGGTATCGGCGCCGCCGCGGCATTGGAGCGCCAGGCGGCCGCATGAGCGCCGATATCGCGATGACCCGCGAAGATCTCGCGCTGCGGCTCAAGGGCAAGCGCACGTATCTGCACGGCACCGACGTGTACGACGCGGCGGTCGAGTGCCTGCGCCGGCGCTGGCCCGCCATCGACGGCCGCTGCCGCTTCGCGTTTCATCGCATGGCCACGCGGCCGCTCACCGTCGCCATCGGCGCATTCGGCGCCGGCGCCCGGCCGCCGGGGTGCGTGGCGGAGATGCACGTGACCGGCGGGCCGGCGGAGGCTTCGGCATGGTTCGTCGAGCGCGCGGGCACGGTCGAAGGGCGCTATCCCTACGACGAGGAGGCCGTGGTGCGCGACTGCACGCTCGGCGACATGGAAATCGGCATGGCGGAGCCGCCGCCGGTGCGGCCGATCGAGGCGCTCGTGGCGATGACGAAGCGCCTTCACAATGCGGTTTCCAGGCCGGAGCGGGGACGCTGGCTCTTCGTCCGACTCGACCTCGGGCGGCTGCTGCGCGAGGACGACGCACGCGGCATGCGCGTCCGCTTGAGCAGTGCGCCGCGCGCCGCGCTCTCGCGCGCGGACATCGTCGTGCGCGACGAGCCGCTCGGCGCGATCTACTTCGCGGTCGGCGCGACATGATCGGCATCGCCAGGATCGCCGCCTACGTTCCGGCGGGCCGCATCGACAACCGTTCGCGTCGCGAGGAATTCGGCGTGACAGAAGAATTTCTCACCGGCAAGATCGGCGTGGAGCGCGTCGCTCGCCGCGCGGAGGGAGAGGATACGGCGGATCTCTGCGAAAAGGCGTTTGCCCGCCTGCGCGACGAGACCGCGCTCGATCCCGCGACCGTCGATTGCCTGGTGGTCGTGACGCAGAATCCCCAGGGTTCCGGCCTTCCGCACACGTCGTCGATCCTGCACGGCCGGCTCGGGCTCGCGCCGCACTGCGCCTGTTGGGACATTTCGCTCGGCTGCTCCGGATTCGTGCACGGGCTCGCGATCGTGCAGTCGTTCATGGATGCGCAAGGGCTGCGCACGGGATTGCTTTTCACCGCGGATCCGTACTCCAAAATCGTGGATACCCGCGACCGCAACACGGCGATGATCTTCGGCGACGGCGCCGCGGTTACGTTGCTGGCGCCCACGAGCGCCGGCGCGCCGCTATGGGTGCCGGTCGCCAGCCGGTTTCACACCGAAGGCGCGCGGCACCGCGCGCTCGAGAACCGGGCGGGCGTCCTGAGCATGGACGGACGCGCCGTGTTCAACTTCTCCGCCTCCGTGGTGCCCCGGCAGATCGACGAACTCCTGGCCGGCCTCGGGCTGGCGCGCGGCGACGTGGACTTGTATCTGTTGCATCAGGGCAGCCGGTACATCGTCGATGCGATCCGGCAGCGGCTCGGCCTGCCCGAGGAGAAAGTGCCGCTGAAACTGGCCGATCACGGGAACCTCGTCTCGTCGTCGATCCCCGTGATGCTGCGCGACGTGCTCGGCCGCGGCGACCTGCAGCACATCGTCCTGAGCGGCTTCGGGGTGGGGCTGGCCTCGGCAACGTGCATGCTCGAGCGCCGGGCATAAGCAAGAGGGTGAAGTGCATGGCCGACGAAGCGAAGATTGCCGACCTCATCCGCGACGTGGCTCCGTCCGTGAAGATCGGGCCCGCGGAGTTCGAGCGCTCGCTGAAGGATCTGGGCCTCGATTCCCTGGATCACGCAAGCATCCTGCTGCAGGTCGAAGAGCAGTTCGGGATCAAGATCCCCGATGAAGCGGCCGAAGGGCTGACGAGCGTCGGC
>CAZUYG010000313.1:0-4982 GCA_964624265.1 uncultured Candidatus Odyssella sp. | reverse complement strand
GCCGGGAAGCGATAGCCGTGCATGAACACGATCGCGGCGGCGCGGATGCCGGTGGCGAAGGCGGCGCGCAGATCGCGCTCGGCGGCGGCGAGATCGGGCGCCTTCAGCACCTCGCCTTTCGCCCCGATGCGCTCGTCGATCTCGACGACGCGCTCGTACAGCAGCTCGGGCAGCACGATATTGCGCACGAACAGCTTCGGGCGGTTCTGGTACGCAATCCGCAGCGCGTCGGCGAACCCTTTGGTGATGACCAGCAGCGTGCGCTCGCCCTTCCGCTCCAACAGCGCGTTGGTGGCCACGGTGGTGCCCATCTTCACGGCTTCGATGCGCTCGGCGGGGATCGCATCGCCGCCTTTGAGGCCGAGCAATTCGCGGATGCCCTGAAGCGCCGCGTCGCGGTAGCGCTCGGGGTTCTCCGACAGCAGCTTGTGCGTCACCAGCGCGCCGTCGGGGCGCTTGGCGACGATGTCGGTGAAAGTGCCGCCGCGGTCGATCCAGAATTGCCAGCGGGCGGAGGCCGGGGAAGAAGCGGTCATGGTGCCTGTCGCGTTGAGAGCAGTGCGACCCTATCGGAATTGGCGCCGAATCGAAATCGCCGCGGAGCAGAATCAGGGCTCCAGCACGATCTCCTTGCCGTCGCTGCCGTCGCCGGGATCGTAGACCCAGCGCTGGGCCGTGCCCTCGCGCTGGTAGAGCAGGCGCGGATCGAGGCCCAGCTTGCGCGACAGCGTGTAGCCACTGCCGTCGCGCTCCGGATGGTAGAGCCACTCGCCGAGCGCGGCGAAGGTGCCGAGGTCGCGCCCCTTCACGCGCTCGATCTCGAGCGCCGCGGCTTCGGCGACGCTTGGGAAATGGCGGTTTGCAGCACGGAAGCGCTCGATCGCGGCGATGAGCGGTTGCGCCGAGCGCGCCAGCGCCGTCAGCCGCGGATCGCGGTCGTCGGGATAGTCGGCCGGCGCCTTGCGGCCGGGCGCTTCCGCAAGAGCCGCCGATGGCACGGCGGCGGCAAGTGCGAGCGCGGCCAGGGCGCGACGTCGGTTCATGCGCTCATGCTCCGTACAGGCGCAACGGATTATCCACCAGCACGTTGCGCCGAGTCGCTTCGTCGAGGCCCCAGCGCGCGAGGTCGTCAACGAGGTCGCCGTCGTCGGGCATGCGGCCCCATAGCGCCACGTGCGGCCAGTCGCTGCCCCAGACGAGGCGGTCCGGCGCGGCGGCCACCAGCGCTTCGGCGAGCGGGCGCACGTTGGCATGCTCGGGCGCGGGCAATGCGCTGATGCGCGTGGGGCCCGTGATCTTGACCCAGGCGCGGCCGTCGCGGACGAGCGCCAGCATCTTCCGGAAGCCCGTCGATTGCGGGCCGAGCGACGCGTCGAAGTGTCCGAAATGATCGAACACGAGCGGCACTGTGGCCTGCGCGAGCCAATCCCAATCCACTTCGGGCTTCGCGATGTCGATGAGCAGCTGGATGTGCCAGCCGCGCGCTTTCACGCGCGCCTCGATTGCGCGGCCAACGGCGAAGCCGACGCCGCCGCCGTAAAGCACATTCACGCGCACACCCTTGACGCCCGCGGCCGCGAGATCATCGAGTTCGCGTTCGGGCGCGGCGGCGTCGATGACCGCGATCCCGCGGTAGCGCCCGTTCGCAGCGTGCAAGGCCGCGAGCATCGCGCCGTTGTCGGTGCCATAGACCGAGCCCTGCACGATGACGCCGCGCACGAAGCCAAGCCGGTCGTGCAGGCGCGCGATCTCGGCGAGGCCAACCGGCGGCGGATCGTAAACACGGGCCGGCGAGAGCGCGCCGCGCTCGATCGCGCCGTTCGCGCCGGTGAAGACGTGGAAATGGCAATCCCAAGCGCCGGCGGGAACGGCCGTGCGCGGCGTGCGCGGCGGCCAGGGCGGCGTTTCCGAGAGGCGCGCCGTGCCGGCGCTCATTGCGGCGGCCATGCGACCGCGGCGAGCAGCGCCGCCACCTGCGCTTCGGCGAAAGCCTCGTCGGACCTGAGATAGGTGACGCGCAGCTTCACGTAATCGGTCTTGAGCGGGAACAGGTAGAGCCGCGTTCCGTAGATGCCGCCCTGGGCCGCGTATTCGAAACGCGCGAGCCGGCCCTCGATCTTGCCGGCCTTCGTCTCGAGCGTGTGGGCTTCCTCGCGCTGCGGCGCCGCCTGCGGATTGAAGGCGCGGATCGTCTGCTTCTCCTGCTCGAATACCGCGCGGAACTCACCCTGCGGCCGGTAGATGTAGAGCGTGACGCTGACCGCGCCGGCGCGCTGCGCGCGGTAGCCGAGCGACACGTCGGTGCCGTCGTCGTTGTTGACGTCGCGGCGGAACTGGACGAGGGAGCCCGCCCGCGCCGGCAGCTTGAGGCCCGACGGCTTGTGGCCGACGGCGCCCATCGGGCCCTCGCTGTCGTCCCAGGCATCGACCTTGGCGTTGCGGATGCGCGCGGCGATCGCGAACGCGTCGCGCGCGCCCTCGCGGTCGTTGTAGCGGCGCAGGCGGACGACGCCGTGGAGCTGGCGGTTCGCGGCCATCGCGATGTCGTCGGCGCCGAATTTCGCGACGATGAAGGAGCGCGACTCCTCGATGGCCTTTTCCGCCGCCGCGAAATCGCCGGTGCGCATCGCGGCGCCGGCGAGGCCGTGCCACGCGCGCACGCGCTCACGGCCCTCGGCGCCCCCGTCCAAAGCCTCGCGATAGAGGCGGATCGCGTCGGCATTCTTCTGCTCGGCGAGCGCCCTCTCGGCGCCGCTCAGCGTTTCGCGCCAGCCCTGCGCCGCGGCGGGTATGGCGAGCGCGAACAGGCAGAGCAGCGTGAAGGCGAAGCGTGCAAAGCGTTGCTGAATCATCGCGAGATTTTAGCGCCTGACGGGGCTGGCGTGAACTACGGCGCGGCGTCGAGCGCGGCTTCGATGCGGCGCAGTGCCGCCAAGAGGCGGCTGCGTTCGCCCGGCGCCAAGGCGGCGGCGATCACGCGCTCCTGCGCTTCGATCTTGGCGCGCATGCGGGCGAGCACTTGGCGGCCCTGTGCCGTCAGCGACCGCGCCCAGGCGCGGCCGTCCGCGGCGTCGCGCAGGCGCTGAACGAGCCCCCGCGCCGCCAGCGCCTCCATCGCCGGCGAGAGCGTGGACTTGTCGAGGCCGAACAGCGTGGCGAGCTTCCGCTGGTTGATGCCGGGATTGGCCTCGATCGCCGCCAGCTGGCTGAACTGCCCGGGCGTGAGCGCCAGGGCGCCGGCGCTGCGCTCCAAATGCCGGAACGACGCGCTCTGCGCGCGGCGCAGCGCGTAGCCGACATAGTCCGGCAGCGGTCCGAGCGCGGCTCCGGCCGGCCCGTCCCGTTCGCCCTGCTCGCCCCTCCGACTCCCTGCGCGACGCCGCCGCACGGCTTGACATCTCCGGCGTGAAACCGAGATAGTTTGATATACCATCTATTTTGCGCCGGGACGAGCCTTTGCTAGGATGGCGGCCGTTCCGAGGAGGATCCATCCATGGCTGGCGGCATCTATCGCTGCGTCGTCGTTCCCCACGCCCCGCGGCTCGGCTTCCGCGAAAGCGCGCCGCCGTTCGGCGTGCCGCTGATCGACGGCATGATCGCGCTGGGCGAAGACATCCGCCGCGACACGCCGAAGCCCGATCTGCTCGTCGTCGCCTCGACGCATTTCGTCAGCACCTTCAACTGGCAGGCGCTGGTGCAGCCCGAGCACAAGGGCGATTGCGTGGCCGAGGAGGCGCCCGACCTCATCGGCGGCGTGCCCTATCATTACAAGGGCGATCCCGCCTTCGCGCGCGCGATGAAGGACGAGATCGCGGCGATGGGCTATCCCTGCGTCGAGAATGCGAGCGAGCATTACACCTGGGACTACGGCACCTGGGTTCCGGTGCACTACATGGACCCCAAGGCCGAGATCCCGGTGGTGAGCGTGCCGACCGTGCTCTCCGCCGATCTCGACGAATGCTTCAAGGTGGGCGGCGCCATCCATCGCGCGGCGGTGAAAACCGGCAAGCGCGTCGTGTTCGCCTCCTCCACGAGCTTCACCCACGCGCTGGTGCGCGGCCCGCAGATCTGGCCGACGCCCGAGCGCATCGAGGCCGACCGCAAGTTCATCGACCTGCTGATCGAGGGCCGCCTGGACGAGGCGTGGAAGCAGTATCCGGAGTACACGAAATTCGTCGTCGGCGAGATGGGCGGCCGCATCCTGGCCATCTTCCTCGGCGCCGCGCACGCGATGGGCGCCAAGAAGATCGACGGCAAGGTGTTCGGCACCTACGGCCAATCCTCCGGCAGCGGCAACCACAGCGTCTCGCTGAAGATGGCGGCTTGAGCCGGCACGCGCAGTGGCGAAGCCGCGCAAACGCCGCCGGCGGCGACGTGGCGCGGCGATCGCGATCTTTCTCGCGTTCGCGGCCGGCATCGGGATCGCCTGGGGTGCCGACAGCCTCTTCTGGGGCGTGCTGGCGGGAATCGGCACGGGCGCATTCGGCTGGGGCGCGAGTTTCTTCTTTCCGGGCAGCGATGCGGTTCTGGCCGACGTGCTGGACGACGGCGATGACCGGCGCGACGACGGCGGCGACGGTCTTTCGGACGAAGGCGGACTGGGCGATGCATAGGCGGAACGCATGTCGGTGATCGATCTCAAGGCCGTCATCCCGAACAATGTCGGGCTCGAAGACCATCCGGCGCTGGCCAAGACGCTCGCGCGGTTCAAGGGCGACTACATGAAATGGTGGCGTGAGTGCGGGCCGCAGGGCTTCGACGCCGCCGAATGCTATCTCCGCATGCCCGTCGCGGCCGATGCGCGCGGCTGGGCTTCCTACGAATACGTGAAGCTGCCCGAGTTCCGCTGGGGCGTGTTCCAGGCCGATCGCGTGGCGGACCGCCCCGCTTTGTTCGGCCGCCTCGCCGGGCAGCCAAAGCTCGCCGGCGTGCCCGGCGAATTCCGCGCGACGATGATCAAGCTGCTGACGACGCAGGCCGAC
>CAZUYG010000312.1:0-4988 GCA_964624265.1 uncultured Candidatus Odyssella sp. | reverse complement strand
GCCGGCGTCGCCGAATTCTGGCTCGACAAGCCCGTCATCGCGATCAACACGGCCACCTATTGGCACGCCTTGCGAACCAACGGGATCACGGATCGGATCTACGGGTTCGGGTCGCTGCTGGTCGAGCATTGAGCCTGCGGCGGGAGCCGGCGGGCGAACCATGACATGAGCAGGCGTGCGTTCATCACCGGAATCACCGGGCAGGACGGGGCCTATCTCGCGCGCCTGCTGCTCGAGCGCGGCTACGCGGTGTCCGGCGGCGCGCGGCGCGTATCGGCCGATTCGCTCTGGCGATTGCGCGAACTCGGCGTGCTCGGCCGCGTCGAGATCGCCGCGTTCGACCTGCGCGACGCCGCAAGCGCCGCGCAGGCGCTGCGCGCCGCCCGCCCGGACGAAATCTACAATTTCGCGGCGCAAAGCTCCGTGGGCGAGTCTTTCGCGAAGCCCGGCGAGGCGGCCGCGACGAACGCCGAAGCCGTCCGGCACATGCTCGATGCCGTGCGCCAATTCCTTCCGGCGGCGCGGTTCTACCAGGCGTCGAGCTCGGAAATGTTCGGCAGCGCCGCGCCGGCGCCGCAGAACGAGCGCACTGCGTTCCATCCGGTCAGCCCCTACGCGGCCGCGAAAGTGGAAGCGCATCTGCTGTGCCGGCGGTTCCGCGAGGCGTGCGGTCTCTTCGTCTGTTCCGGGATCGCGTTCAATCACGAATCGCCGTTGCGCGCGCCGGCCTACGTCACGCGCAAGATCGCCGCCGGCATGGTGGCGCTGAAACGGTCGGAAGGCGCCGGCCCGCATCTGCGGCTGGGCAATCTCGATGCCCGCCGCGATTGGGGATGGGCCGAGGATTACGTGCGCGGCATTGCGGCCATCATGGCGCATTCGGAGCCGGACGAATTCGTGCTCGCGACCGGCGAAGCGCACAGCGTGCGCGAGTTCGCGGCCGCCGCCGCGGCGGCTGTCGGGTTCGCGATCGAATGGTCGGGCACCGGGCTTGGCGAAGCCGGCCGCGACCGGAAGAGCGGCCGCCTGCTGGTCACGGTCGATCCCCAATATTTCCGTCCGGCCGACATCGTCGAAAGCATCGGCGATTCCGGAAAGGCGCGGCGCATTCTCGGCTGGCGGCCGGAGACGGCCTTCGCCGGCCTGGTCGAACGGATGGTCGAGGCCGAATACAACCGGATCGGCGGCCCCGCCGGGCCGGGGTAGGCGCCTCTCGCGATAGCCCGGAATCGAGTGCGGGCGGAACCCATGGGGTTCCGCCCGCATCGTTTCCATCCAGATCAGGCGCCGCTCTGCCGCCGCAGGGAGCCTGGCCCCGAGGGGCCGCTGGCTCCGTCAACCCCAGCACGGATCGTGGGCGGGGGCGGCGCCTGGGATTGGAGAAAGCTACTTCTTCTTCTTCTTCGCGGACTTCTTCTTCGTCTTTTTCTTCGCAGCCATGGTAGCACCTCTTTGCCATCAACAGGTTGAGAGTTCCCCGAGGGAGAACTCAAGGGGTAGTTTGAATAGAAGTGATTGAGTGTCAATCAAAGAAACGGCCTGAACACCGCGAGTCCGGCAGAGCGAAATCCGCGATACTTCGCGTGGTGCGCACGATGAGCATCAATCGAAAGTCGGCTGCACCGTAATAAACCAATCAAAGAGACTCAGGGTTACATGGGATATGATCCCAGTTAGGACCATATTCTACGTCGTTACTTTTCCGATTCTGAACTGATTCGACTTGGGTCCGTTGTCGGACCTAATTTGGAGGAGGGCGCCTGGGATCGCCGATCTCCCGGCAATGGTCACGATTCATGCTATTGACATTTTGGCGCAACAAAAAAACTCACATTGAAACAATATGTTGTATGGCGAGCTGGAAGAGGCCCTAAAACTGCCCGAATCTGGGCCGAAAGAATGTTTCAAGTAATACAAAGAATTGGGTGTTTGCTTGCCGCGGGAGCGCGGGCCACTCTGACCGGGGTCCAAATGGCGCAGGGCCCCGAAAATTTTTCGCTCGACTGTGATATTAATGTAACAGTGCTATGGGTTGAGTGAAAATCAAGTCCGCCCGCATGACGGGAATTCCCGCGAAAGATGTTTTGCGCGCAGAGATAACACTAAAAAGGGAAATACGTCAGACCGCGAGCGCGAAGCCAGGGCCGCGCCGCCGAATCCGGCCCGCAACCGGCGTCGGGAAATGGCAGGCGAAGATCACGGTGCCGCTGTCGGCATGGCGTTCGACGAGGGCGGTGCGCGTTCGCGCGGATTCCGCCGGGTCAGCGCAGAAGCACGACGAGAGCGCCGGGTTGGCAAGCTGCGCCGCCGTGTGCATCACGTCGCCGATGAACACGCCCCGCGCGCCGGCGCTGCGCGCATTCAGAACGCAGTTGCCGGGTGTGTGCCCGTAAGCCGGTTCGAGATGGACGCCGTCCTCGATCTCGTGGTCGCTTTCGACGAAGACGGCGCGCTTGGCTTCCACGACCGGCAGCACGCTGTCGGCGAACGAGCCGTGCGCGAGGGGCTCGCCGCCCTTGGCCATGATCGCGCGGTGTTCGCTCTCCCAGTGCTCGTATTCGCGCCTGGCGAAGACGTACCGCGCGTTCGGAAACGTGGGAACCCAGCGTCCGTTCTCCAGCCTGGTGTTCCAGCCGACGTGGTCGGCGTGGAGATGGGTGCAGAACACGAAGTCGACGGCCTCGGGCTGCACGCCGATGGCGCGCATGCGGTCGAGAAACGGATGTCTCTGCCGGTGCCAGTTCGGACGCTGCGGGCGTTCCTTGTCGTTGCCGGTGCAGGTGTCCACGAGGATCGTGTGGCGGCCGGTGCGCAGCACGAAGCTCTGGAAGGCGAGGATCAGCCGGTCGTCCGCGGGATCGACGAAGTGCGGCTTCAGCCAATCCGCGTTGGCCGCGATGAGATCCGGCGGCGCGCCGGGCAGCAGGAAGTCGAGCGCGAAATACGGACCCTCGCTCTCGAGCACGCGGTCGACGCGGAAATTGCCGATCTGCTGCGGCTTCATGAGCCTATTCCGCCGCCCGCGCGGCGACGGCGTCCATTTTCGCGATCACCTCGTCGGCCGACATCACGTCGCAGAACGTGATCGCGAGGCTGGTGAGGCTCGCATTGTGGATCGCGTCGGTATAGGTGGCGTTGCCGTCGCCGACCATGATGACCTTGAAATTGCGCATCATCGCGTCGCGCGCGCTCGATTCGCAGCACACATTGGTGAGCGTGCCGACGATGATCACGGTGTCGATACCGCGCGCCTTCAGCTGCGCCTCGATGTCGGAGGCGCCGGGCAGGAACGCGCTGAAGCGGTTCTTCTCGACCCAGAGGTCGCCGGGCTTGGTCTCGATCGCCGGCCAATGCTTGTGGCCGGGGGCGCCCTTGTAGAGGTTCTCGGCCACCTTGCGGCCGTGCGGGCTGGCGTAGGTGCCGCCGAAGAACGACGACCATTCCTCGAAGATCGACGGCGTGAACGTGCTGTAGACCCAGGCGACCGTGCCGCCGCGCGCGCGCATCGCGGCAGCCAGACGGTTGATGGTCGGCACGATCTCGCGCGCCATCGGCACTTCCGAGGGCAGGCCCTCGCCGAGGAACGCCACCTGCATGTCGACCGAGACGAGCGCGGCGCGCTTCGGATCGATCGTGTCGTGCACGTGCATCTTCCCGCGGCGCTTCAGGATGCGCTCGACGACGTCGGGATGCAGCTCGGTTTTGTGCGGCATGGATCTCTCCCTCGAAGGACGCTCAGCCCAGCCCGGCCCACTTTTTCTCGAAATTCCACACATGCTCGAAGCCCATGAGCTTCGAAAACTCCTTGAAGTCGTCGAGCGGCACCGGCGTTCCGACGCTGGAGCCGGTTGCCTTGATGTGCTCGTAGACCTTGCGCACCGCGGCGCCCATCGCGAGGAACGCCGTGCCCGGATAGATCGCCAGCGAATAGCCGATGCGCTCCAGCTCCTTCACCGGCAGCACCGGCGTCAGCCCGCCTTCCACCATATTGGCGAGCAGCGGCTTGCCGCCGAAGGCTTTGCCGACGCGCTCCATCTCCTCGAGCGACTGCGGCGACTCGATGAACAGCACGTCGGCGCCGGCCTTGGCGAAGGCCTCGCCGCGCTTCAGCGCCTCGTCGAGGCCGTGCGCGCCGCGCGCGTCGGTGCGCGCGACGATGAGGAAATCCTTCGAGTCGCGGGTTTCGACCGCGAGCCGGATCTTCGCCGCCGCCTCCTCGAGCGGGATCACGCGGCGGCCCGGCGTGTGACCGCATTTCTTCGGGAACTGCTGGTCCTCGAGTTGGATGCCGGCGGCGCCGGCGCGCTCGTAGCCCTGCACGGTGCGCTCGAGATTGAGCAAACCGCCATAGCCGGTATCGCCGTCGGCGATGAACGGCGTCGTGCACACCTCGGCGAACTTCGCCACGCGGTCGAGCATGTCCGAATACGTGGCGAGGCCGGCATCGGGCAGGCCGAGGTAGGAGGCGACGGTGCCGTAGCCGGTCATATAGAGGCCGGCGAAGCCCATGCCGTCGGCGATGCGCGCCGAGACCATCTCGAAGATGCCCGGCAGCGACGTCCACTCGCGCCTGCGGATGCGCGCGGCCAGGGCGGCGCGCCGGTCGTCCCTCATTCCATTCCTCCCTCGCGACGGCGGGCAATTTCCCGCCCCGGCACGGGCCTGTCCAGTGCTCCCGATGCGGGCCGCCCGTGCGCGAATTACGCCGCCGTGCCCCACGGCTTGTATATCCCCGCCACCTCGGCACGCTGGGCGGCGAGCGCGTAGACGGTGCCGATCACCGGCGTCGGAACGCCGGCCTTGCGGCCCATGTCGATCACCGCGCGCACGATCGTATCCAGCTCGACCGGGCGGCCCTTGTCCATGTCCTGGAGCATCGAGGTGCGGAAGCCCTTGAGGCTGCCGCCGAGATCGATGCGCGCCTCCACCGACATGTCGGAAGCGAGGCCATAAGCCGCGCCCACCGCGTTCGCTTCCTCGATCATCTG